>DATDKN010000081.1:0-14714 GCA_036519995.1 Terrimicrobium sp.
GGGACCGGCTTTCCATGCGTCTTCTATCTTAAGTACGACATGTATCGCCAGCACTTCCCCCTCCTTGCACTAGCGACTTATCGCAAGATGTCGGGGAATATCTGCCGGACGCTCGAAACTTAGTTAAGACACGAGGAGCGCTCTAGCGGCAGTGTCCCCACCGCCGACGATTCCTCGACCGTGAGGACACAGTCGCTACAACGAAAGCCAGAACGATGATGGCTCCTGGACCGGAAGACTTCACCACCGGGGCCGTTTTTCGTGCCTGCTAGCTTGAGTGCGACATGTATTGCCGGCACTACTGCTCGTGGGCTTGGCGACTATCAGAAGATGGCGGGATCATCTGCCACGCGCACTAAGCTTCGCTGGGCCACGAGGAGCTACAAAAATTTCTCGATCTCCTTTAGGGTTTCGCGAAGCGCCCGATAGCCGAAGTGGCCTTGTCTAACCTCGAGAAGCTTCGTGCCGTTCCAGCGATCCCGTAGCTCGAGAAGTTCGCTGCGCGGAGAGATGCTGTCGTAAAGTCCGGCAGTGATAATGACCCGCTCTCCTCCGCAGAGGGGAACTCCATGCAGAGGTGAGCTTAGATGTGCATGGCGGGCGCTTTCAGCCGGGAGAATGCCTTGGGAGCTTAGCAGTCTCCGCATCAGGACGGCGCTGGGATTGCTCCAGATGGCATGCTCGACATTGACGATCGGCTGGATCAAGGCAACGAAGCGGAAATCGCTCTCGAGGAAGCTGAGCAACGCCCCATTCCAACCGCCATAACTGGTGCCAATCAACCCAAACTCAGAACAGCCGAGCGCACGGAGCAGGGCCATGAGTTGACGCAACTCGGTGACGCCTTGTCGGAGAGTTTCGCCGTTGCGGACAAGGTTTGCCGTGATGGCCAGTTCGCCATTGAGATAGCCGCGCGGTCTTCGCGAATAGTGAAACGGGAGATGTGGGAAAACCGCGTTCCAACCACGTTCGTTCAGCCAGCGCGCTACCCGAAGATAACCGATGTCATTTGCGCTCATCAGGGCATGCAACAAGAGAATTGTCGGAGCGGAAGGCCCGCCTCTTCCGATATGAAACCGCACGCGAGCCCGGTCGTTCTCCGCGAATCCGCTTAAGACCGGTGCATCCCATTCGATCCAGTTCCCGGTCTCACGTTTTCCAGTGACCGGCGGCGAACGATAGAATTCCTCGCGCGAAAGCGTCGAGCATGTTGACAAATAAGTCTGCAGCTCTTGCAAGGAGCAAATATTTGCCCGGTGTCGCCATTGCAAAGCGTTCATCGTGCCACAGAGGGCACCGTCCAACGCACAAGCAACAGCCCGCTCCAGTGCTTGTTTCATCGGTCGGGCACTGCTTTCGGCGGCATATCAAATGAATGGCGAAAGAATGATCTTATGGTTCTTTCATGCGCACTTTTGGAGGATGTGGCAAGTCGGCTGGTGTCAGCCCGAAGTCCTCGTAGAGGCGCTCCTTGAGTTTTACAATCTCCGAACTGAACAATTGCCGCGCGGAGTCCTTTGCGTGGTTGCCAGCTTCCTGCGGCGGTGGAATGGAATTCCCGCAGCCAATCCAGATCTTGGGGCGACGCCACGGAAGCCAGTTCCGAAGATTATAGAGGCGGTCGCTGCCCAGGATCACGCACGGGATGATCGGCGCCCGCGCGAGCGTGCTCAGCAACGTGAGACCTTGCTTCATTGCCGCGCCGTTGATGATCGATCCAGTGCCATCTCGAATTCCTCCCTCGGGGAAGATTCCGACCACGCGTCCCTCCTGGAGTCGCTTCACGGCGATACGCAAGGCGGCGCGATCGGACTCATTGCGCGCAATGGGGATCACATTCAAGCCCGTAAAGAGTCCTCGAAGAATGCGGCCACGAAAGAGATCGGACATGCCGATCCAATCGATTCGGCGCGGGAACAGCGGGGTGATAATCGACGGATCGAAGTGACTAATGTGGTTGGACGCGAGAATAAATCCACCCTTCGTCGGGATCTCCTGATAGTAGACCATGCGAATCCGGGCATTCATTCCAAAGAGCAACCGCATCGTATGGATGCTGAATTGCCACAGAGATTCGCGCCAGATACTTTCGGCAAGATGCACGCTTAACCTGTCGGATCGGTTCAATCGCGGGTCGTTCCAAAGATCCCGAGCGGATCGTCGTGATAGCCGGTCGCGACAACGATCCTGGATCGTTTCATGACTCGGTCTTCGTGAAGAACCTTCGTTGCTTTTCGCTGATTGACTTACCGAGTCGCTCCAGCACTTGCAGCATGTCTTCCCAGACCTTGCGCTTTTCGACCACGGATTGGTTGCGCAACAAGTAGGCGGGGTGATAGGTGGGCATGACCGGGATCCCGTGAAAATCCAGCCAGCGTCCCCGTAATTTGTTCACCGCTGTCGTGGCGCCGAGCAAGCCCTCCAGGGCGGTCGCGCCTAAGGCCACCATGACGCGCGGTTTAATGAGCTCGATTTGCTTTTCGAGCCAAGGCAGACAGGTCTTCATCTCTTCAGGAGTCGGCTTCCGATTCCCGGAGATACCCGGCGGCATGTCAGGACGGCATTTCAGGACGTTGGCAATGTAAACGTCCTCGCGCCGAAAGCCCATCGCCTCAATGATCCTGGTGAGAAGTTGTCCTGCACGCCCGACGAATGGCTCCCCTTGAGCGTCCTCATCGGCTCCAGGCGCCTCGCCGACAAACATGAGCTCGGCGTTTGCATTGCCAACGCCAAAGACAACCTGAGTGCGGCTTCTTGCCAGATGCGGGCATCTGCCACAAACCAGCGCTGCCTCACGTAACGCCGCAAATACGCCCTCGTGTGTCGGATCGCGAGATGCTCCATCTGCTGCTGGTTCAGGAGTGCGCGTCTCACGAGTTGGAGCCGTCTTCAGTTTTTCGAGCGACTCGCATGACACGGTTGGATAGGGTCCGAAACCATCCTTGATTCGGGTGAGAATCGACAGAGTTTCTCCGAGGGCCTGTTGAAAGGAGTCCTTCACGGGAGATCTTTCGCAAATCGGACGCTCTGCACTCAAGGTTTCTCAGATGAAAATCGGCCACAAGTTCGTCGCCGGGCGGGGAACTACCCGGCCGTGTCCGCCAGTGAGCGCATCTTTAACGTTCGCTTGATCTCGGCAAGAATAGCTGCTTTTTCCGTGCACAGGCGGACTTTGCGCATTTCTCCCGGATAGAGATCGAAGAAGTTGTCATCCAGCTTGTGCGCGAGACCAGGAAGATCCACTTGAACGGCGTGTTGAAAGACGCGCGATTGAAAACCTAGTTGAAATTCTCGTTGGCTGGTTCGTTCGACGGTGGTGGAGATGGGAGCGCGCGGGAAGTCGATAAAGCGCGGAGCGGTGAAAAAGACCGTATCCTCGGATACGGCTCCACGCTCGGTTTCCAATTTGATTCGCAGAATAATACTGCCCGCGCCATAGGTCTTCACCTTTCGTGAGAGATCGAGCGTCTTCTGCCGATGCGACTGCCCGTATCCGAGAAAGACACTCTTCTCCCCCGCTTCGAGGAGACGGCCATCGAGGTGAAAGAGGGACCAACTCAACAAGCCGGTAGTCTTACCCGGCGCGTCGCAGACGGTGTGAAGATGAATCTCCCGAATGGTTATTCTCCAGATATTCCCCATGCCGGTCCGCTCTTCTCCGGGAACGTGGGCCGAGATGAGCACCGGCGCAAAGAATCGCCGAGCGGCAAAGTGGAGCGCTTTCCAGCGGTCGCCAAATTCCAAGCTGCTCCATGAAAATCCCGGCCAGCAATCGTTCAGCTGCCAGTATAAGGCGCCCATGGTGCGCGGCATGGAGCGGCGAAAATGCTCTACCGCCACTTTCATACAGTAGGCTTGATTAATTTGCGAAAGGTAAGCCATCGAGGCGTAGTCGCCAGCCAGTCGGTATCTGCGCGTGACGTACTCCTTGATGATGAGATTGCCTGACTGGTTCTTTTGATGGTTCTCCATCCCTGGCCCAAATGCATCAAATTCCTCCGGCAAACAAAACATTGCCGCAACCTCGGGCGAACTGAACGATTGCATGCCGAATTCCGAGCAAAAGCGGAAGGCCGTTTTCTCGTAGCGTTTCACCGGTTGCTTGGCATGCCAGACCTCCCAAAAGTGGCTATCGCCCGACTTTTCGTTGTTGGGATCTTTCGTATAGCCTTCGGGATTATGCGGTGAACTCGGCCAGTACGGAGTTTCCCCGTCGAAGCGCGCGACCGCTTCGGGCAGCATTTGGTAGAAAATTTCCTCGTAGGCCTTCCTCCGCTGGGCGGTCTTCGTGATCTCGGTGGCGATCTGCTCGATTTCGTTGTTTCCGCACCACAATGCCAGGCAGGCGCGATTGGCCAGTCGCTTCACCTGATGTTCCGCCTCCGCCTTGACTGTCGCGAGAAATTCGGGTCCTCCGGGATATATGGCGCAGGCGAACATAAAATCCTGCCAAACGAGCAATCCCTTTTCGTCGCAAAGGTCATAGAAATCTTCCATTTCATAGATTCCCCCTCCCCAGACGCGGATCATATTCATGTGCGCCTGTTCGGCGCTCGTCAGCAAATCGTCATAATCCGCGCGGGTGACGCTACTGACAAAACTATGCGCGGGGATCCAATTCGCGCCCTTGGCAAATACCGGTCTGCCGTTCACCACAAACTGAAAGCTCTCGCCGAATTCATCGGGATGGCGATCGAGCGCGATCGTTCGAAGTCCTATGCGAGCACTCCAGCGATCGAGGACTTCCTTGCCATCGAGAAGCTCGAGACGCACATCGTAAAGGGGATGAGCCCCTTGGCCATTCGGCCACCACAATTCAGGATTCTTGATCTCAAATTTGAGATCGGAGATCTCAGCGACGATCTCGGCAGATCGCGAGATGACGCCGCGTAGCTCGCCGCCGGCGCCCGCGAGCTTGGCGTCAATCCTGGCCAGCACGACCCTGCCTTCGTGCTGTTGGGTGATGCGAACCGAATCGAAGCGGTTCCCCGTCCACCCCTCCAAGCGGATCGGCTTGTAGATACCACAGGTCGCGAAGCGGGGTCCCCAGTCCCAGCCAAATGAACATTGTTCCTTGCGAATGTACGATCGGCCCCCGACCGGATCGTTCCATTCGGTCTTTTCCCCGGATTTGCGCCGGGCCCGAATGTAGGCAATTGGGCTGCTGAAGCGGATCTCGAGAATGTTTCGGCCGGGCCGCAGCGCCTGCTTTACGTCGAAACGGTGCGCCACGAACATATTCTCCGTCCATCCGATGTTCTCTCCGTTGAGCCGGATGCTGGCGACGGTGTCGAGACCCTCGGCGACGAGTTCAATATGCTCGTAATCGCAGAAGTTCGCCTTCACGGCAAACCGGCATCGATAACTCCAGTCTTCCTCCTCGATCCACTGGAGCTCCCTTTCGTTGGACCCCCAGAAAGGATCGGGTATGCGCTTGTGCCTGAGAAGGTCATTGTGGATGCAGCCCGGAACCTTGGCCGTGAGCCAGTGGCTCGACTTCGGCTCAAAGAACGCCCAGGCCGTCAACGGGAACGTTTCCTTCTGCATTAGCAAAAGAACTAAGTCCGGTGGTGCCGTCCGAGGAAGGAAAAACCGCCATCCCGAGCAGAGGCTTTTCTTTTCGCGACGTTGGCGTATGAGTTGCCAGGCAAGTTATGTCTGCTGTGATTTCTCATTTGATCGTGGAGCCGGACGATGGCGTCGAGCCGGTGCGCAATCTTATCAGTTCTGCGGGAAAGAGTCTGCTGATCAAACAGTTCACTTTTTCTGAACCGACTTTGCTGGAAGCGGTCACTGATCGCAAGAACGCCGGGGTGGAGGTTCGGGTGATGTTAAATCCCAAGCGCTCAGGGGGCGACCGTGCCAATGATGACACCTACGATTACTTCAAGAAGAATGGCGTGAGCGTCCAATGGGCCAACCCCAAGTTCTACGTAACACATGAGAAGTCGATCGTGGTGGACGCCGAAACCGCTCTGATTGCAACCTTCAACCTCACGGTGAAGTACTTTACACAAACGCGCGACTACGGCGTGGTCACACGCGATCCGATCCGAGTCGCACAGATCGTTGAGGGGTTCGAGGCAGACTGGGAGCATCGTGACTGGCTTCCCGATCCTGATACCGGTTTGCTTTGGAGCAACGCAAATTCTCGGATACGCATGTCGCGCTTTATCGACGACGCCAAACACAAGCTCGACGTCCAGCATCCTAAATTCGTCGATGCGGTAATCCTCGATCGTCTCCTGGCTGCAGCCGATCGGGGCGTCCACGTGCGTGTTCTCTGCGGAGGTAAGCATGGAATCAGTGATTGGGATGTTCTTGATACGTTTTCCTCGCTGCGGGTGCTCAAACGCTTTGGTGTGAAGGTCCATAAACAAAAGAACCTGCGACTCCATGCCAAGCTGCTCATCGCGGATGAGTCCCATGCTCTCGTTGGCTCAATGAACATCGATCGCAGCGCCTTCGATCTCCGCCGCGAACTCGGCACGACGGTCAAAGAGGAAGCCGTTGTCAAGCGACTGATGGAAGTTTTTGACGCGGATTGGGAGTTATCGCACGGGTACGATGCCCCGGATCCGCTCGATCCCGAGAAGCACAAGGAAACCGACTTTCCGCATGACCATGACCTAAGGCATGAGTGAGGCGGTGCGGCGCCCAAACCCCAGTCTGGTCGAGCTCGCGCTGACGTTCAACCATATTGCCTTGGCTTCCTTTGGCGGAGGCCTTTCCGCCTGGTCGCGCGAAGTCATCGTCGTCGAGAAAGGTTGGATGGCAGAGGAGGAGTTCCTGAGCGCGATTACGATGTGCCGCATCCTGCCCGGCGCCAATCAGGTGAACCTGGCGGTTTTCGTCGGAGCAAAGTTCCGTGGAGTGTTCGGTGCGATTGCGGCGGTGATCGGATTATCGTTCGTTCCGGTGCTTATCATTCTCGGGCTGGGCTATGCTTATTTTCAGTTCCACCACCTGCCGGCGCTCCAGAGCGTGCTTCGCGGTGCTGCCGCCGCCGCGGTTGCCCTCACGTTAGCAATGGCCATTAAGACGGGGCGAAAATGTCTCAGGGGCGTAATTCCCTTGCTCCTCTTTGCGGCAATTTTTGTCATGAATGGTTTGTTCCGCTGGCATCTGCTTCCCTGCTTGGCCTTGCTGGCGCCCCTTAGTCTCGTTTGGGGTTGGCCGAAGGCAGAAAAACAATGAGCCTCGAAACTCTACTGCGGATCCTCCTGCTTTTTAGCTCTCTTTCGCTGCTCTCGATTGGCGGGGGCAATACAGTTCTGCCGGAGATGCACACCAAGAGCGTCGTCGACTACCATTGGCTGACGGATAGCCAGTTCGCAGATGTCTTTGCTATCTCGCAGGCGGCGCCCGGACCAAGCATCCTCATTGTGACACTCATCGGCTATAAGGCCGGTTTGTCCGCCGGAGGGGAGGTGGTCGGAATCGTCGGAGCTTTGCTTGCCACCGTTGCGGTGATGATGCCCGCGGGTTTGCTCGTGTTCTTTGTCGTGCAGTTCTGGGAACGTGCCAAGGACTCCAGTGTCCGTCGCGCCATTGAGAAAGGTTTCGCCCCGCTGACGGTTGGATTGGTCCTCGCCAGCGGGTATGTCATGAGCAAGGCGGCTGATCAGGACTGGCGTGCATATCTGCTCACCGCCGTCTGCACGGGGATCTTTGTCTTCACCAAGGTAAATCCACTGATTGTGGTCGCAATTGCCGGGCTTCTAGGCTGGCTGGGTCTTGTCTGACAATCGGAGCTAAATCATATAACGCACCAAAAGCATCGTCCGGCGGCGGGTCCCCCGGTGGCTTGACCTCCGGCAGGTCGGCCTTGCGCAGAGCGAGCCACTGGACGTCGAGCGAAGAAGCAACCTCCTGCCAAGCCGCGCCTCCGACTAGGGCCTTTCGAAGAAGATCGAGGTTTTGATGGTAATTCAATCCATGACTCCAAAGATGGCCTTCATAGCCACAGGCGACCTTGCGGCCTAGCAGGAGGAGAGGGTGGTTGTAGTCCGGCACGCAGGCGAAACGAACTTCTGGCGGAATGCCGGCGAGTGCGTGCTTCCAGGCGTCGAGTTCGGAGCGCCGGGCGAGCGCGTATCCATGGCGTGCATCCAAACCGCCGATCAGCGAGACCGCTCCCGAAAAGAAGAGAACAACACAAACAGCGACACGCGCGGCCAGGTTCATTTTTGCAATTACCTTAGTCCAGAGATATGGCGCGATCACCAACCAGCTCCAGAGCATCAATTTCATGTTGTCCCATTCCCAGGAAGCAAATGAAACGATGCAGCAGAGAGCAAAGATGCAAACCGCTGTCCAAACAAAGCAGCGCGCTTCGCTATCTTTGTTCAGGAAAAGCATAAATGCGAGCACCAGAGAAAGGGGCAATGTCAGGCCAAAATTCCAGATCCACCCCCACAGGTTTCCTCCGGCGACCCACCCCGGAGCCCACCGAATCGCGCCGGCCATGGAGAAGAAGCCCGTGACCAGGAGGATAGAGAGAGTCGCCGGCACCAGAGCGAGTGCGACAAAGGCGAAAAGTTCTCGCGGAGCGCCGGCGGCCAATGGATTCCACGACCGCGCCGCCGCCAGTTGAGCTGCTAATATTGCCGCCAGGAGAAGACTTAGAAATAAGAAAGCATGAATGTTGAAGAGAGGAAGGCTTGCGTAGATTAGAAGTTGCAACCAGAGCGGAATAACGTGCTTCGAACCCCGGAAGTAGCGCTCCCGCCATGCGTAGAGAAGAATTAAGCCGGCAGGCAGCGCCATAAGCAGGCCGCGCTGCGTGACGAACATGGAAAGGAAGAGATTTTTCCACACCATTTCGCTTTGAAAGTCCTCGAGCTCGAAGGTTCGCAGGATTGCAAACCCGCTAAGCCCGCCGTTGAATAAGAAAGCGGCAAGTCCGAATGCACCGCCCCAAAGCCAGAGCGCGTATCCAGTAAGGGCAGCCCCGGCCAGGCCCGTCCAAATAAGGCCAGCGAATGTGTCAACCCCTAAGACCTCGAGCACACTATTGAAGAGGTCTGAGCCAAGCGGATATGTCAGCGGGACATTGCTTAGGATCGAGCTCTCGGGCCAAAAGGCGATCCCGCTGGCCAAATAGCGGATTAGATTAAGATGGAGGGAAAGGTCTCCCAGGTTGTTCGGCGAAAGCACGCAAATCTCATCGCCGCGTTTATAAACAAGCCACAAGAAGGCGCGCAATGAGACCAGAGCAAACACGATCAACATTAGCTGATCCCAGAAGCGTGCTTTGGGAAGCGTAGGCGAACCGGTGGTTACCCAAGCGGCCAGCGCGACGATGGTTGCACAAATTAGTGCTCCGGCGGCGACATGGGTGTTCAGTCCGGAGCCGAGAAAGGCAAGCAGAACTGTGCTGACGACCACCATGGTCGCAAAGGCCAGCGCCGCAGAGAGCAACTTCATTGCTGACCTTGGAAGAGCGGAGGAGCGCCTGCGAACCAATCGTCGAAGGTCCCTTTGGCGAAGTAAACTACACATTCTTCCTGCGAATCGCGCAGGCGAAATCTCCGCTTGTAGTACTCGCGGGTAAGCCCCGCTTCGATCTTCTCAATTTGACCTACCTCGGCCACGACAAACTCGGCGTCGAGCGGCTGAGGAGGCTCATCCTTCTTGTAGTAGCCAATTCGGGTAAAGTCTCCCAGCATCCAGGGGAGGGGGTAATAGCTCTCCAAGAGGATGTGACCTTGAAGGTGATAATAGCGCGGATCCTTGGCTGCCATCTCAAGAAGTGGCTGTGTGAGGGTTTGTATTTCTGGAAATGTCTGCACGTAGACATAAGGCTCGCGTTCGTCGGCAAAGTGGTAAAAGTTCAGCCGAACTGACAGCACGGTGCTGGCGGCAAGGCTCACCACCAGCACAAGCTTGGCCAGGGCAGGGGGCGTGTCGTATCCGAAGGACTTTGGGGCTGCGTTCGCGAAGGCGCCCAACAGGAAATAGAACGGCCAGAGAATCGAAATGATGCACCACGGGGTCTTATATGGAATCAGAGAGTAAGCCAGCAGAGCCCCACAACCATAGATCGCAAGGTATCTAAGACGCGCGTCCGAGGGAAAAATGTAAGCAAAGCAAAGGACGAGGCCAAGCAGGGCGGGCCATTCGTAGCGTCCCATCAGCGCGATCCAATAGTAGTTGAATGGCCCGACTTGATAGCTCGACTTTTCGTGTCCAGCGGCAGCTACCCCGGTGTGAAACCAGGCCGCAAAGGTCTCGTAGAGGCCGCTCAAAGCAGAGAAATCCAGGAATGTGCCCGAGTAGAAGAATATTATCGTGAGTGCAGCGAGGGCCGAACTACTGGCGAGGTCCTCCCAAGACCAGTGTTGCGGCGAAACCGGCAGGGCCGGTCGCGACGGCGACACCTTCTGCACGAGACTGAGGACCATCCCAGCAAGCAAGAAGCTGCCAATGTGAACGACATACGTCTCCTTGGTTAAAATCATTCCGGTGGCTCCGGCCAGCAGCATGAAAAGGAACCGACGCTCGCCCTTTGCCCAAAGGCCAAGCAAACCGGAACAAAAGATTAGCGAAAAGAGCACCAACCAGGATTCGTGAATCGAATAGCGGCCGTAGAATACGTAAGCAGGTGAGACCGCCATCGCCAGTGCAGCAATGCGAGCGGTCGTGGCGCCAAAATGCTCGCGAAAACGAAGAGCCGCCCAAACGGCTAGCAGGCTTGCGATGATCGCGGGCAGCCGCAAGGCCCACAGATTGCGTCCGAAAAGGGTCTGGGACAGGAAAAGGGCATAAAAGTGCAGGGGTCCGTGGTAGTTGGTCGGATCGTAGCGAAAGTAACCGGTCCGCTCCATCTGATCGGCGAACCATCCGTTAACCCCCTCATCGAAATGCGCCGGCTTGATGTCAAGGAGCACAATCCGCAAGCCGGCCGCGATGATAATGATTCCAATATCGATCCAGGAAAGTCGTTTGAGCCATCCGGTCACGCGATTGGGATAGTGTCCGACCGAGCGCTATTCAAGTCCCGCCACAAAGCTCCGAATTCTTTTCAAAATATGCTGGTTGACGTCCTCCTGGGTTTGATTGCTCGCTTTCAGTTGGCTCTTGGTAACATGAAGGGAGTGGTCGCCGCCGTTCACGACCAGCACCTCATTCGGCGCGCACATTCCCGCGCGAATCTTCTCGAGGAGCAGGAGCGGACAGAGCGGATCGCGCGTTCCTTGGACGAAAAGGATGGGTGTTCGAATCTCCCTTAGCACTTCGTCGCGGAGTTTATTCGGATCGCCACCGCCGCAGAGCGGATATCCTAAACAGACGAGACCGGGCACCTCTTCCGCCAGCGCAACGTGACATCCAACTCGCGAGCCCATGCTCTTGCCAATCAGCACCACCGACCCCCGGGCTGTGTCGCGCAATTGCTTCAGAGCACTCCGATGCGCAGCGATCAGCTTCGGCAGTGGATCAGGTCGCTTTCTTCCTTCGGCCATATAGGGATAGTCGAAGGTCCGCACCACGCCGATTGTGCCCAGCAAGCGTGCCCATCGAAGCATCCAGGGACTGGAAGATGGAGCCCCGGCACCAGGCGCGAGAAGAAAACTTACTGCCACAATCCCCCATCCTCTACGTTATCCGGCAAGGTATGCAAATTCCCGTCCGACTCTACCGACAACTCGCAGGATTCGCCTCCGCGCGCTTGGAGATCAAGTGACTGCTTTACAATTCTCAACGCGCGCCTGACGCTCAATTACCCCTTATGATTAAACTCGGAGTCAACATCGATCACGTGGCGACGTTGCGCCAGGCGCGGTATCGCGAGATGCTCGACTCGCCCAATGCGGAGCCGGATCCCGTCTCGGCAGCGCTTTCCGCGGAGCGGGCCGGCGCGCACGGTGTCACGGCACATCTGCGTGTTGATCGCCGTCACATTCAAGAACGCGATGTCCGCAGTTTGAAGGAGCGAATTGCCACCAAGCTCAATCTGGAAATGGGCAATTCTCCGGAGATCGTTGAAATCGCGCTCGACATCCTGCCCCACGATGTCTGTCTCGTCCCTGAGAACCGTCGGGAGGTCACGACCGAAGGTGGCCTTGATTGCGCCGGACAAAAGGGCTCGCTGCGCCCGACGATTACATGTTTGCGGGAGCGCGGCATCGTTGTGAGCATCTTCATTGATCCTGAAGAAGCCCAGGTGATGGCGGCGGCGGACCTTGGCGCGCACTTCATTGAACTCCATACGGGTGCGCTGGCCAACAGCTCAGGCGCCGACAGGGAGATCGAACTTGCCCGTCTCATCAAGGCGGCAGAACTGGCTCATGGGGCCGGCTTGGAGGTCAATGCGGGTCATGGCATCAACTACGAGAATATCCACAATGTTCTCCGAATGCCTCATCTCATTGAGCTCAATATTGGTCACTCGATTGTCTCACGCGGAATTTTCATCGGTCTGGAAGCAGCTGTGAGAGAGATGCTTCACTTGATGAATGGATGAATTTCGATCAGTTTCTCACGGACGAGCTTGAAAGAATCCAGCGAGCCGGCCTGCGGCGGTCACTGCGCGTGGTCAACTCTCCGCAGGGGCCGGATGTCTTGCTGGAGAGGCGCTGGCTAGCAAACTTTGCCTCGAACGACTACCTAGGACTGGCGGCGCACCCGAAGCTGCGCGACGCAGCACGTGAGGCTCTCGATGAGGCGGGGACCGGGTCGGGCGCCTCACGGTTGATTTCAGGGACGCACACCCAGCATATCCGCCTCGAAGACACGCTGGCGCGATTTAAGCGGACGGAGGCTGCTTTGAGCTTCTCGAGCGGTTATGCGGCGGCCCTCGGGACGATCCCGGCTTTGGTTGGCAAAGGCGACGTCATCGTTCTGGACAAGCTTAGTCACGCCTGCCTGGTCGATGGTGCGCGTCTTGCAGGGGCATTCCTTCGCGTATTCCCCCATAATCGGCTCGATAAACTCGAAAGCCATCTGCGCTGGGCCGGGCAGCGTTTCCCGACCGCGCGAGTGCTCGTCCTGGTTGAATCCGTTTACAGCATGGATGGAGATCGTGCTCCGCTAAGGGAGATCGTCGAATTGAAAGAACAATTTGGTGCCTGGCTTCTCGTCGACGAGGCTCATGCGATTGGGGTCGTCGGCGAACGGGGACGCGGATTGGTCGATGAATTCCGCCTGGCCGATCGCATCGAGGTGCAAATGGGGACGCTGGGAAAGGCCTTGGGCTCATCCGGAGCCTATATTTGCGGAGACGCTGTTCTTTGTGAATATCTGGTGAATCGTGCCCGCAGCTTTATTTTCTCGACTGCTCCGCCACCGCACTGCGCCGCTGCCTCGCGCGCAGCGGTTGAGCTCCTCGACTCTATTGAGGGTGAACGGCTCGTGCAAAAGCTCCACCATAATACTGCCCTGCTGGGCGCGAACCTATCTCTGCCAGCGCCCAGCGCGATCTTTCCAATCATTCTCGGCGACGGCGAACTTGCTGTCGAAGCCTCACGTAAGCTCTTGGAAGCCGGCTTTCTTGTGCCGGCGATACGCTATCCCACCGTGGCTCGCGGCTCGGAACGCCTACGCGTGACCGCAACTGCGGCGCACCAGATTGATGCTATCGAGCGCCTTGGTTCTCACCTCTCGGAGCTTCGAGGTGGCCTCCAAGAGACGGAAATCGGCAAGCCGGGATTCGAACGGTCTTGATCTTCTACGGCGGAGCCGTCGGAAGACTCGCAGCGCCGGTGGCGGATTGGATGACTCCGGTGGCGCCGGATGCGGCGCCCGAAATCGGCTGAAGAGCCGAGCTGCCAAGCCCTGTGAATGGCTCGGCGAGCGATCCGGTCATTCCTGGCTGCGAGAACATCGGGGTGAAAGGCGTATCGGATCCGCTCGTCTTCTCGGCAGGATTCGTTGAGCCTGCGGCTGATTTTTCGCTTTTCTTCGATCCAAGTGTCTTTTCATACGCCGCAATGACGGGTTGGAATGCGGCGATTTCTCCCAGACGAATCTCGACCAAGGAGCTTCCATTCGATTTGGAGTCCTTTGCCGACCGGTTATCCGCTTTTGAATCTTCCAACGCCTCTTTGCGCTCGTACCAAAGGCGTCCATCCTTGGAGCGATCCTTGTTCAGGCCATATTTCTTGAAATCGGCATCTCCGAGTTGCGCTATTGGCAATCTGGTGATGCCCGAATCGTTCGAAACGCGAATCGTATAGTCATCGGTAACCTCGACAATTCCAAAGAACTTGGTGCCGTTCAGCGTCGTCACGGAGGTCTTCTCTGGCTTGGGGGACTTCGCACCATCATCCGTCTGCGCATAGAGGGGAACGCAGATCGCAACCGCGCCTCCTAAGATCAACAGCAGCCTCTTGACGTCCATCGCTCTACCCAAGTTTGGCTCGGCTCATGCCAAATGGCAAATCCGCAATTAGAGTACCCTTCCAGCATTTCTCAAAACTCTCGGCTGCGAATTGTTGTAACGGCGGTAGCGTCAGACCCGCTCCCCGATCGTCTACCGAAGTTTTTATCGAGAGTTACCGGAGAACATCCCCACTGCCGGGCGTGAGGAGACTCATTGCCAGCGCTCACTTCATTGTCTATGGAAGGGGCCAAATATGCAGGTAAAATTCGATGTCGCGGTGATTGGCGGCGCATTTTCCGGCGCAGCGACGGCTCTGCTTCTCCGGCGCGACGCTCCGGAACTGAGCGTGGCGGTTATCGAGCGCTCAGCGCATTTTGACCGCAAAGTCGGC
>DATDKN010000082.1:0-4742 GCA_036519995.1 Terrimicrobium sp.
CGGACAAGTTCGTTCCAGCTCCATTCCAAAGCGTTGGCATCAAGCCGACCGCTGAAGCGCAACGTGATCGGCGAGTTGTAAGCTACGTTTCCGGGATAGAGCTGATCCAGGAACCACACGCTCCGCTGGGTATAGGACAAAGGGAACTCCTTGGGGCGCTCTTGGCGTGTGGACGGCGCGCTCACCTTCCGTGCCGTCGGCAGACGGCCGATCAACTCAGCCACCGCCGGGGCCTCGAAAACCGCCCGCAGAGCGAGCTCCACTCCAAAGACGCTTCGCACCCGACTCGCCAGTTGCATAGCAAGCAGGGAGTGTCCCCCAAGCGAAAAGAAATTGTCATCGATGCCCACCCGCTCCAGCGAGAGCAAATCGGCATAGATCCCGCATAAGATCTCTTCCTCAGGCGTACGCGGAGCACGGTAGCCTTGGAGTTGCCGCTCGGGCTTAGGTAAAGCCCCTCTGTCGACTTTGCCGCTGGTCGTCATTGGCAGTGCATCAAGCTCGACGAAGGCTTGGGGAATCATGTAGCTGGGGAGCTTACCCTGCAAAAGGGATCTCAACTCCTCTGGCGCGGTGCCATTGCGGGAGACGACGTAGGCGACCAACTGGCGTTGGCCAGATTCATCTTCTCGGGCGACCACGACCGCATCTCTAACACCAGCATGATGCCTTAGTAGGACCTCCACTTCTTCAGGCTCAATGCGGAAACCGCGGATCTTTACTTGATTGTCGGAACGCCCAATGAACTCAATATTGCCGTCGGGAAGCCAGCGCGCCGAATCACCAGTCTTGTACATGCGCGCTTCAGTATCCGCGCTCTGGGAATCGGCCACAAATCGCTCCGCGGTCAATTTGGGCTGGTTTAGATAACCGCGTGCCAGACATTTCCCACCTAAATACAGTTCTCCGGGTACTCCCACAGGGACTGGTTCCAGGTTACTGTCAAGAATATAGGCCAAACGACCTGGCAACGGCTTGCCGATAGGCACTCTGGTGGCAAAATGCGCGGTTGGCGGGATCCCGAAGGTTGTGGCGACGACCGTCGCCTCCGTCGGGCCATAAGTGTTGAGTAACCGTGCGGAACGCAGAGAAGTCCGCCGCCATAACCCGACACTTCGAGGGGGCATCGCCTCCCCGCCGACGAGGACGAGTCGCACGTTTGTGCTTAGATCATCTTCTTCGTTTGACCAGTCCTGAACCAGCTGATCCCAAAATGCGGTCGGTAGATTTATTACGGTGATTCCAAGTTCTCCTATCTTTTGTCGACATTCCCAGCTGGTCCAAATTTCGCTACCGCGCATAATTAACGACGCCCCCACAATAAGGGTGGGGAAAATCTCTTCGACTGCCGCATCAAAACTTAGCGAGGCAAACTGCAGCACCCGATCTGTGGAACTCAACTCATAATGCGCCGCGACCGTCCGAGAATAAAGTGAAAGCGCCACATGTTCGATGACCACCCCTTTCGGCGTTCCGGTTGAGCCAGAGGTGTAGATGAGGTATGCGGGATTATTAGACAGAAGAGGCTCGGAGCGTTCCGAATCGGTCGGATTTTCGACAGAGGCCAGCCCAAGCGCGATTCCTGTCTCCAGCGCATCGAGCTCAAGCACATTGAGCGCCTCCGGCAGCCGCCTGCGTAGGCCTGCGTTACTTAGCACCACGCTTGGCATCGCGTCAGTCAGAATCTGCGCAAGGCGCCCTTGTGGATCATCCTTGTCGAGCGGAAGATAGGCCGCACCCGCTTTCAGCGTGGCAAGAATAGCGACGATCAGGTCGATTGAGCGCTCCAGCATCATGCCCACAAAACTCTCGGGCTTCACCCCACACTTGATGAGATAGTGTGCCAACCGGTTAGCACGACCATTGAGCTCGTGATAGCTCAACTGCTGGTCTTCAAAGATTACCGCCACTCTCTCAGGGGTCCGCTTTACCTGCTCTTCAAAGAGTTCATGAATGCAACGTTCGCTCGGATATTGCGTAGTGGTTTGGTTCCACTCGACCAAAATCTGATGTCGCTCGGCCTCGGTAAGCAACGGTAGTTGAGAGATCCTTCTTTTTGGGTTTGCCACAATGCCTTGCAGAAGCGTCTGATAATTCTTCAGCAAGCGAGCCGGTGTGGAGGCATCGAAGAGCTCGGTGCTATACTCGACAGCAACGTCAAGCCCACTTCCGATTTCCGCAATCTCAATGCTTAGATCGAACTTCGATGTCCCATTTTCAATGCGCAGCAAGCCGACGCTCAAATCGGGAACGTTGATTGTAGGCAGCGGCAAATTTCGAAAGTTAAAATCAATGTCAAAGAAGGGATTGCGGTTTAGTTGCTTTTCGGGCTTGAGCTCCTCGACCAGTTTCTTAAAAGAAACCTCCTGGGAATTATATGCGCCCAAAGCGGTATCACGCACTCTTGCGAGCAGTTCGAGAAATATTGGATCGCCTGAAAGATCGGTGCGCAGCGCTAAGGTATTCGCGAAAAACCCAATTAACCCTTCGAGCTCGCTGCGTTCTCGGTTGGCGATTTGCGATCCCACGATGATGTCACTTTCCCCGCTGTAGCGCGATAAAAGGACCTTGAAGGCTCCCAACAACACCATGAAAAGGGTTGCGCCCTCCGAATGAGCAATCCGGCGAAGAGATTCGGTGAGCCCCGGCGGAAGCTGTGCGAACAACCGGGCGCCACGAAAAGTCGGCTCCGCAGGACGCGGCTTGTCCAAGGGGAGCTCGACGGCGCCCGTTACTCCTTCAAGATGCTTGCGCCAGAGTTCGACGTGGCGCTGAAAGCCTGGTCCGGCAAGCTGCTCGCGTTGCCAGGCCGCGTAATCTGTGTACTGAAGCGGCAGTTCGGGTAAAGGCGAGGGTTCCCCTCTTAGGAAAGCCTCATAGCCCGCAATCAGTTCGCGAGCTAAAATGCCAATCGACCAGCCGTCGCAAACAATGTGGTGAAGAATCACCACAAGCACATGCTCCCGCTCGGAGCAACAGAGAAGCTTTGACCGCCAAGGCGGCCCGCTGGCCAAATTAAAGGGTTGTTGGGCCTCCCGCACGGCTTCCTCGCGCGCCGCTTCCATGCGCTCGGATTCGGGAAGGTGACCTAATTCCATCCTGCGCAGTCTTACCGGGCAAAATGGCTTCGCGTATTGCACCGGATCGCCCTCGCCCTCACGCGGCTCAAATACCGTGCGCAGAACATCATGGCGACGGACAAGTTCGTTCCAGCTCCATTCCAAGGCGTTTGCATCGAGCCGGCCGCTGAAGCGCACGGCAATCGACGAGTTGTAAGCTACGTTTCCGGGATAAAGCTGATCCAGGAACCACACGCTCCGCTGGTTGTATGAAAGCGGCGCAGCGGCGCCCCTTTCCCGGATTGGAACTTGCCGGAGGCCGTGCACCGGGCGCTCAGACCTCACAAGGCGGGCGGCGAGCAATGCCCGCTTCTCAGGCGGGAGCGAGGCAATACGTTCGGCGATGTCGCTCATTGAGAAGGCGCCAGGTTTGCTCCCAAATCGGCGGCTGCACAATGCCGACAGTTTGCGAGCTCGGCTAGTCTCACAAGATGCCGGAGCCCGCCCATCGTCGTGTCAAAATCAATTCCGAAGTCAATGAGACAGGCAATTTCGTTGACGCCGATAGCCGCAAACTTCTCCACTGTCCCCAGGCAGGACTCGGGGGTTCCGAAAAGCGATCCGCCCTCATAAAACCGATCGAACGCCAGAGTCAGAAGATTTTCCTTTTCGGACCGCGAGAGTGAAGCACCCGCCGAAAGAAACTCCATGTGGGATCTGAGATATTCCCGGAACGGCCCGCTCACTGTCTGTCGCACACGATCGTCATCCGAGCCTGTGAACGCGTGCAACATCAAGGTGACTTTACCGGCATCCGGGTCATGACCGTGTTCGGACCGCGCGCGCCGATAGGCAGCGATCTTCTCCGCCATCTCCTCCCGGTTGATTCGGAGAACTGCGGTGAGGACATTGAGACCCATTCTGCCTGCCAGAACGAAAGTCTCTGTGGATCGCGTAGCGGTCAGCCAGGTCGGCAGCTCCCGCTGCATCGGCCTTGGGAAGAGCGCTCTTTCGACCTCCTCCCCAGTTCCGGTTCGACCTTGCGCGGGCTCTCCGCGCCAATACCTCCGCACAGCTTCGACAACTTCCGCCGTAAGTTTCGATCGCTCCTTAAATCGCTCCGGTGAAAGCACGAAGTCCACTGGATGAAACCCGGTGGCAAACGCTATCCCGGCGCGACCGTTGGAAAGATTGTCCACCAACGCCCATTCCTCGGCGATGCGAATGGGACTCTGCAGAGGCGCGATGACGCTTCCCGCGCGAATCTGAAGCCTCTCGGTAATTGTGGCAAGGGCAGCGCCGAGCACCGCAGGGTTCGGATAAAGGCCGCCGAAGCGGTGAAAATGGCGCTCGGGCGTCCAAACTGCAGCAAAGCCGTTACGATCGGCGAACTTTGTCGCTTCGAGCACGAGCTGGTACTTGTCGTTCGGGAACGCGGACTCGTCTCCCGAAAAAAAGAAAAGGCTGAACTCGATCGAGCGAACTGTCGGGTTCTCGCGCCGTGGCATGGCGATTGCGGCCGGCTCCGGCGCTTCATCCCGCTCGCAGGCTTCGAGCTCCCGTACGAGTAGCGCGCCGGCTTCCTCGGCTCCCAAAGCCTCGATTTCGGAAAGGAGCTCCTCAACGCCAGGGATTTCTCCCGATTGAGCCTGCCGAAGGGCGACAGCTTTCGCCATGGCCATG
>DATDKN010000083.1:0-11537 GCA_036519995.1 Terrimicrobium sp.
ATTTGCATCTGGAGATTCCTTCTTCCTACGTCGTGTGATAGTTAGGTTCTCGGCCGAGATGGTAGGCCTCTATAGGGTAGAAAGGGATCTGGAACGCCGAGTTTCGAAGTTTGGCCAGATCCGATCGTCTTTGATCTCCGGACAGGAGGGGCATCTCACAACCCTGACGGACTGAGTTCGAGAGCGCCATGATGCTAAACCATATCTACATTCCCGCGCGTGGGGCTGCCTGGCAGATAAGAGCATCACGGCGTTAGCTGTTCGACACCAAGGGCTCTCGTCGAGTCTCAATGCTGCCTTGATGGTATCATGTTTTGCATCGAGATCTTTTCGCTCTGAGCCGGGCGACCGATTGTTGGGGTAACGAAGGCGGTGGTTTGCTCGCCGCGGAGTGGTATCATTTGGCATATGGCAGAGCCGATCGGCCCCGGGCCGTTGCTTCGTCGTTGGCGGCAGGCGCGGCGTCTCAGTCAGCTGGAACTGGCGTTAGAAGCGGAAGTGTCCGCCCGTCACCTCAGTTTTGTCGAAACTGGCCGAGCGACGCCCAGCAGAGAAATGCTCATTACGTTGGCGAACGTGCTCGACGTGCCCCTCCGCGAACGCAACGTGCTGCTCCTCGCCGCAGGCTATGCACCGGTCTACGGGGAGACCAGTCTAAATGACCCACGAATGTCTCAGGTCCGGGACGTGATCGAGATAATGCTAAGATCGAACGAGCCTCGCGCTGCCATCGCTCATGATCGCTACTGGAACGTGGTCATGGCGAATGCTGCTTTCGTGCGCTTACTTAGCATCGTCCTGGGCAAAGCACCCGCTGGTCTCTCCGCGATGCAGGTGGCGACCGCGCCGCGCGTCAACTTGCTGCATCTGCTCTTTGACCCCGATAGTCTGCGCCGGGTCATCGTGAACTGGGAGGCAAGTGCCCAAGCATTGTTGAATCAAGCCTATCGCAGACTGGCGTGGGCGCGCGACGAAATGCTGAAAGCACTGATTGATGATGTCCTCAAGTATCCTGGAGTGCCAGCCCGCTGGCGCGAACCTGAACTCGAGGCGCCGCATGCATTGATCCTCCCAATGGAACTTAATTTCAATGGCAAGGTCGCTCGCATGTTCAGCACTGTTACCAGCGTCGCGACTCCCCACGATGTTACGTTGCAAGACTTGCACATCGAAGTCTTCTATCCGGCGGACGCGGAGAGTGAGTCGACACTTCAAGAGTATGAAGAACAGTGAAGGCACTACCTAGCGAAGCCGAATCCACTCGGTGACGCACGGCAGTTACGCGTCAAGGGGCGCGACCAAGGCCGCGGCAATCGGCTTACGCCTTACCCGCTGTAGCGTGGGGACACTGCCGCTGCTATGGGTTTTGTCAAGCAGGGCTTGGTAGTAGGAGGTTTCTTAGTGGTGGTTGGTTGTCTTTGCGAAGGTGATTGGGAAGGGCCGAGATGTTTCTTGTTCCCCCAGAACGCTGGCCGCGGCGAGCGCTGCGGGTTTCTATGGGTGCAGAGCCCCTCTGGCTTGGTGGTTTTTCTTTCGGAGCGTTCCCTCTTCTTTCTTCCGGGAGAGGCTTTCTTTACTCCCACGGGCAAACTGCTATCCGCAAGCGGCCAGGAAAACTGCTGCGCCTGCACTATGACGTATTCGGGTCGGGAAGAGGAACGAGCACCCTCAATCTACAGAGCGGGCTCTGGTGATGCCCAGCGGCGGTGCCGAGGGTGCGCCGTTCCAAAGCTTTCCTGAAAGGGGTTAGATAAAGGATTTTCTTATGGGCAGAGATTCTTTCTCGGGTTTATCGGCAGGATCTCTTTTGAGACCAGCCCGAGTTCGGCGGCCTGGACGCGCCCGGTGGCCATCCGCCAGAGGTCGACGGCCAGACGCCGGGCGAGGGCCACAATCGCTTTCTTGCGCGCGGCCGCGGACGCTTTGCGATCGGAGAGGAGCGCTCCCCAGCGGAGCACTCCTTGGTAGTACGGCTGGAGTCGACTCACCCGCCAGGCCAATTCCACCATCAAGCGGCGCAGACGGGGATTGCCATGCTTAGTAATTGAACCCATCCGCCTGCGCTGATCGCTGGTGCTCTCGCTCGGACACCGCCCAAAGTAGTTGCCCACCTGGCGGGCGTTGCCAAAACGCTGCGGATCGATCAGCTCGCGGGCCAGCAGTTCGTGGGTAAGCTCGCCCTCGCCAAAGAGCAGTTTGCCCGGGGCTGCTTTTTTAAGCTGCACTTCGATTTGCCGCACCTGTTTCTCGGCCAGCTCAAGGAGCTCCTTCCAGCTCTCCAACTGGGCGATCACCCAGCTCGGCATCGCCGCGAGAATGTACTCCCAGGTTCTCCCGCGCCACCAGCGCCCCCGCACCGCCATCCCCCTTTGCAGCAAAAGACTGCGCCCCATCGCCTGCATCCGCCGGATCTGCCGGCATAATTGCTCGCGCATACGCCCCTGCGCGCGTCGGGCTTCCTCCTCCGGCGAGGGAATCCGCACGATGCTCAGCGCCTTGGCATGCCCAGCTAGGTATTCGCTCAGCCGCCGGCACATCACCAGCGCATCGTGCTTGTCGTTAACCTGACGCTTGCCTTGCTCATCCCAGTTCTGCGGTGCGATCACGTAAACCTCCACTCCGATGGCTTGCATGCGCCGCGCCGGCTCATACCCAAAACAGCCCGCTTCGTAGCAGACTACCACCCGTTCGGCCAGGGCCCGTTGCTTCTCCAGCCAGCCGTAAATTGCCTCAGGGGCAAACTTCTGCGCCGGCTGTGGCCTGCTATACTCGATCTGGCGCACCACCCGGTAATTCCTCAGGTGCATGTCGATCGCAATCTTGATCAGCGCGAACTTCTTCGTTACGATTTCAATGTCAGTTTGTTTATTCATTGCGTTGTCGAGTGTGGCGTTCTACTCGCCCGCTCGACAACCCATGACATCTACAGACGAATTTCCATGTCGCGCTTACTTAATGCGTGACCGTGACCGGGGTTCCTGAAGGTGCGTTCGCGTAGAAGAGTTGCGCCATTCTCAGCGGCATGCGGATACACCCATGCGAATCAGGAACTCCCGGGAGGTAGCCTGCGTGCATCCCGACGCCACTATAAATCCTCATGAAGTACGGCATCGGCGCCCCTCGAAAGTAGGTACCCGGCGGTTTCGGATCTTCCACAACGCCGACATTTCGCACGACGATATTGCCGGAGGCGTCCACGTAGTCTCCGTAGAGACTGGAATGATGATCCCTGTTCTTTTGAAGTATTTTGAATCTTCCGGTAGGAGTTCGGTATCCCTCGCGTCCGCTTGAAATTGGGGACATGCCGACAACCTGTCCCGATTTGTAGAAATATGCCTTTTGATTACCGAGGTCGATGACGATGGAAGGAGCGCCAGCGACCTCATCGCCGCGCCAATAGCCCTCCTCTTGAGGTCGCGCAGCCTGCGTCTGCTTGGTCACGACAACGCCATCCTCCCCGAGGTAAAGAGTGGCATAGCTATCATTGAGATAGCGAGCCTGCGGCGGCGGGGGTGGAGTGCTCGAGCACGCCGCCAATACAGCCGAGCTGACCAACAGGAAGAATTTTTTCACCTACCCTTTTAAGTAGCGCGAACTCTGTCTAGCGAAAAGAGACAAAGTGGCTTGCGGGCGCGCCCACCATAGGATCAATTGCCTCGTGAAAGAAAAGGTGCAGGAGATGGAGATGGAGGTGCTTCCTCCCGAGTCGAAGGCTCAAAACGATGAGTTTTCCCGCGTGCTCGCCTACATTCTTGATGACCTGATTCCCATTCCGGGAACAAAATATCGCATCGGACTCGATCCCCTCATCGGGCTGATTCCTGGGCTTGGAGATACTTCCACCGCCGCGTTCTCATCGTTGATCCTGGTTCATGGCGTTCGCGCAGGAGTTCCTCGGGTCGTCCTCCTCCGGATGGCGCTGAATATCTTGATCAATTCGATCCTCGGAGCTCTCCCGGGCCTTGGCGATTTGTTTTCTGCGTGGTTCAAGTCCAACCAGCAAAATTATCGCCTCTTGAAGCGTCACTCGGGTGGCGCTCGGGTTTCGACGAGTGGAGACTGGATTTTTCTCGTCGTGCTGGTCACGCTCGTGCTCGCCATCGTGATGACGATCGCTCTTGCGGTCGGCTACATGGCCTTTCGGATGGCTTCGGTGCTCTTTGGCGGATCGTGAGCGCGCTGCGCGCGCACCTGCAGGCGCTGGCGAACTGCCGCCGATGCCCGGGAATGCACAAACCTGTAGTCGTTGGACGCCCGGTGCCGAGCCAGATCCTCCTCATCGGACAGGCTCCGGGCGGTAAAGAACCGGTCCTTGGTCGTCCGTTTGCCTGGACAGCGGGCAGGACCCTTTTCCGGTGGCTTGAGTTCGCACTCGGTTGGGACGAAGAAACGGTGCGCAGCCAAATCTACTTTGCGGCGGTCTGCCGCTGCTTTCCCGGAAAAGATCCTCGTGGCGGCGATCGTGTTCCAAGCGATCTCGAAATTCAGCAATGTTCTCACTGGCTGCGACGGGAGTTTGAGCTTCTCCGACCCGAACTGGTCCTCCCGGTGGGACGATTGGCGATCTCGCAGTTTCTGCCATTTGACTCGCTGGCCGATGTGGTCGGCAAATGCTGGAAGGTCAACTTTAATGGAGCGACACGAGACTTCATTCCACTTCCACACCCCTCCGGTGCTTCAACATGGCATCGCACCGAACCGGGGAGGACTCTTCTCGAGAATTCGCTTCGGCTAATTGCCGACCATTCGGCGATACGCCGCCAAGCGCGACGCAAGCTCGGTCGCCCATTGTAGAGGCGGTTGTGACAACCGCCTGACGCCAGGACCTTGGGCACAACGGCCTCGACAACCCTTTAAGCCCAGACTCGGATCAAGCAGGGACCATGTCCCCCTCATTTTTGCGATCTTCGCTGAGCAACAGCATCTGGGACCAGCCTTTCTCCGGCTCTGCAGCGACCTCAGAACGCCACCTGCCATTCAGGAAGCTTGAATCCCACGAGTCGGACACTCTCGCCGATCAAGAACGGACGTTTAACGAGGTTTCCATTTTGCGATAGGAGCCCGAGGACCTCTCGATCGGACATACCCGGCAATTCTTCGCTAAGCTTGAGCGCCTTATAGTCCGAGCCTGACGAGTTGAAGAGTTTGCGAAGGTCACCGTAAGTCGTGGCCATCGCCTTCAACTCTGATTCGGATGGCGGAGTGTCGCGAATGGGAATCTGCTCGAAGGTGACGTTGCGCTCACGCAGGAATTTTAAGGCTCGCCTGCAGGTGTCGCATTTCGAGTAGGTATAGATCCTTAGCATTGGCGTGATCTCTGCCGCGGCAGCGCAGCGGATGACAGAATGCTGTTACCCGAAGCCTAAGGTTTCCGGATTCGGTCCCGAAGGGCAAGGATCCGCTCACGTTTTCGGCCATATTCGAGAGCGTGAAACAGCCGGATCTCTTCGACGCGTCTCGAGGCGGCCAGGCTCTCAAGGTAGCGCGTGTAGGACTGCGCCAAACAGGTCGTCTCCGCATAACGCGCGGAAATTGTCCTGTCGCGAAATGAGCGACTGTGTCGCGATTCAAACATGTGAAAGCGCAGCCAGCGACGATCCGCACGCGTAATCTTCCCTGGCCTGCGGAAGAACGCCACGAAGAGCAACAGCACCAGATAGGGATCCACCTGCGCCTGCAGCTCCAAGTTGCGGGCATACGCTTCATCGTGGGTCGGCGCCTCGCCTCGTTGAAACTTCAATGCGGCATGCAAAGCATGGTTGATTTCTTCGACGAAGGCGATGAGCGCGTTGATATTAGCATCGCTCAAACCGGAACGCGGATCGTGTTTCTCGAGCTGTTCGATGAGCCAGCTCGAATAGTAAATGCCAACACGCAAGCGACCGTCGGCAGCGCGAAGAAAGGTTCGGGCGAGCATGCTCAACTCGGCGGCCTGCGCCCCAGCAAGGGCTGAGAGCTGGGTGCATCGCCGCCGGTCAATCAGACATTCCTCGAGATTCACCCCGACGCTGGAATAGGTGCGTTCGAGTAAGCGCTGAATTTCACTAAAGAGCGTGCTCATGTCGCGATGATGAGCGCCGAGGGAGTGTCCAGATGAAGTAGACGGCTCGCCAGATCGTTCAAAGCCAGGCGCACCTCCCTGAAACCACCAGCCAGTTCTTCATAGATGGCTTGCAACTTGAAGCGCTTGGCTTCGCGGTACTCCGAAGCCGCCCGATAGTTCATCTGCCCAACCGCCTCGTAAAACGAAAGGTCGGGTGCCCCGCGTTGCCGTGTCCGCATCTCGACGTTGTCCGCAAAGATCCCGCTGATAAAGAGTGCATAGTTCGCCGCGTGCGAACGCAGCAGGAACGCCTCTCGGGTGCCCGCGTTATTCATCGCATGCATGATGTCGGAGAGATATTGCATCCTGCGCACGCCCGTTTCGTCCGAAGCTTCCATCCGTGCTGTTCTCATGAATCCTTCGAGCAGCGAGGCGACGAAGTCCGCCGCTTCGCGGCTCTTGACGGGCGTCTCGCGAAGAACCTTGCGGCAAAGAACGTAAAACAACAGTTGGGGAGAGATCGGAAGCCGTTGCGGAGTTTCAAGAATGGCTTTGGCGAGCAGTTCATGATCCAGAATCGCATCCCGGGTATCCTCATCAACGAGTAGCTTCACCAGCGAAACGTGGTCAGTTTCGCTTCTCGACAGGACTTTGACGACGAACGTAAAGTCGTCGGCCGTCAGCCGCATCCGACAATTCGCATGGATCATCGGGACTTAGTGTTGAGCATTAGACGTGCCAACATTCTTTGGGGGGTTCTTGGCAGGACGACGTCATTGTACTCTCTCCTTGAATTTTTCTCAAGGTTCTTCGTTACCTCGTGCTGTTCTGGATGCCCGTTCGACGATGCCGGGTCCGATACCAGCAACCTACTTGATGAGAGGGGCAAGGGAGTCGATCACGCCCTTGCCGCCGTCCTTGGCAGCATTTGGAAAATCCTCGATGAGGCGTCTGCCTTGATAGATGGTTTCATCGCGAACGGCGGCTGCCAGGCGGGAAGAGAGATCTTCCTGGGGATTTTGAAGCGAGCCGCCAATTCGAACGTCCGTCCAGACGTAGCCATTCTGGGCTACAGTGAAGACCCGCTCGCGCGAGCCCGGCAGCCATTGAAGAGTTTGGGGAGTAACGCCGACGCGAAGCGATCCATTGAGCCGTCCCCCTTCCGCGATGGTGCAGGCTCCCTCGAGCCGCAAAAGCCCCTTCGATTCGGCCACCAGGTTGGTAATTTTTAGAAGGTTCCGGGTCCATTCATAGTTTCCTGAGAGTTCCTGCAGCGGCATCCTCCGGAACTGTGGGGCTCCCGTGAAGGTGGCCACCTGGTCGAGCATCTCGATATTTTCGGCGACGCCATCGGTCAGCCGAAAATTTCCGACCGCCCTACCGGCGGTGATGCCGGATTCGGGCCAGTCGATCGAGGCGCTGCCGGCTAGAAAGCCAGAGAGACGCGAGCGCCACGGCTCCTCGAGAAATGGGTCAACATCGACCTGGCTCCATTCGACGCGAAGTTTCGAGTTGTCGCCAAACTCGCCCGAGGCCGATATTTTGCCCGTCTCGCCGAGTCGAAATTCCCCGTTCGTGAGAAAGAACATGTCGCCTTGCGTTCGCGATCGAAAGCTCACCACTTTCAACGCAGGGAGTTTGGAGACCGAAAGAAGTCCTCCTTTGCCGTCGATTGCCCAACCCGCTCCGTCAGGATAGATATCCAAAGCGGTATTCTGCAGGGAGGCAATTTCAGCTCCGCGTTGGCTGCGAAAATGAAGGCGAGCCCGCCCGATGTCGAGGTCGCCGATTTCAAAACGGGTCGGGAGCCATGAGGCGATGCCCTTTCGCGGCGGCGGTCGAGACACCTCCACCGATTCCTTTGGAACGATCGACCCGGGGCGGAAGGTTGCGTCAAAACTGACGACTTGAATCTGGTCAACTCTCCAAGCACCTTGAAAAATCGCCCGCCAATTGACATCCGCCCGCACCTGGTCGGCACGCAAGCTTTCCACGATGGAGCCTTCCAAGCCGGTAGCTTGAAGCGAATCAACAAACATCGAGGTTCCAGACCACCGCAAGGGGCTGTAGGAAGCGTCGGAGTAGAGCGCCTCCCCGGTCTTGGCTCCCATCAGCTTGCGAAAGGCTTCGCTCCGCAGGAATCGACTGATCATGAGGGAAGCGGCCAAGGCGCTGAGGACGATGAGCACCAGCACCGACGCCAGAGAGATCCAGAGGACTCGGCTGTTCATGACAAGCTGGAGCCGAAGCTAGCCTAGAGAATGGCCATCGCCAATAGTTGAAATGCGCCGTTAACGAAATAGGATTCTCGGGGAATGCAAGTCGTAGCCCGTGTGTTGAGCCGCCCATGAGCGCAGCTGTCGCATCTGCCCCCGCTCGCAAGCAGATGATCTCTGAACGCCAAAAGCGTTCAGCTGTTTGGCGACTGATCCACATTTTTGGATCGCTGCAACTCGCGCTCATCCTGTTGGCAACCATCGCCATCGCCTGCGCAGTTGCCACCTTCACTGAGTCAAATTTCAACACGAAGATCGCTCAAACCTACATTTACAAGGCGCCATGGTTTACCCTTTGGTTGGCTCTTCTATGCGTCAACCTCTTCGCTGTGACGCTCACACGTTGGCCTTGGCAGAAGAGGCACATCGGGTTTGTCGTCACTCATTATGGAATCATCACGCTCCTTCTCGGCGCGATGATCGGCATGCAAACCGGCTTCGAGGGCAACGTGACACTTCGTAAGAACGCTCCACCCGTAAATCGCATCACCACCAATCGAAGCATTATTCAACTTGAGAGCCCCGCGGATTCCGCACTCTATTTAATGCGCTTTGACGCAGAGGCCACTCCTCCAAGCGCTCGACATCCACGAACGTTTCCGGTCCCAAAGACAGACCTCAATGTGGTCGCGGATGACTTTAGCCCAAATCTCGTCCGCGACCGGAGATTTGTTGCCTCCGAGGCGGCGGATGCCGGACCCGCGGTCCGCCTCAACCTTTCCAGCAAAATGGCAGGTCAATCGGTCGACGTCCTTTTGTCGCTTTCGCCAGGTCAGGAAGCCGAGTCCGACTTTTTTGGGCTGGCGCGCATCTCCTTTCATCCTTCGTTGGCCGAGCCTTCTTCCGCAAGTGCCCACGAGACGCGGGTGATTTTTGCCCATTATGCGCCGATTAGCCAGGCCGAGAGTCCATCCGACGTCATCGTCCGGCTGAGCGAGGATGGGTCGAAGGTGACGATCTTGTCTAGTGAGGGGTCAGGCGCCTCCTATTTGCGCAGCGAGATCATGAATCGACCGATCACTGAGGCGGGCGCAATTGTTGTGGTAGAGAGCTACTGGCCGGATTTCGTCATGAAGGCGGGGCGCCCCGAAACGAAGTCACAATCGCCGAACAACCCGGCGGCCCTCGTCCGAATTTCCAAGCTGGTCGAACAAGGAGATGCCAAACCCTCCCTCCAACTTGCGCCGGCAGACGACGGGATTGCCTATCAACTTCGACGCGGCGACCAACTAATCGGCAGCGGAAAGGCAAAGGCGGGGGAGGCATTTGCGCTCGGCTGGGCCGACTGGCAAGCCGAAGTGATACAATCTCTCGCCGGAGCCGAATTGATCACTGAAACCAAACCGGGGCCACCGCTCGCCAAGGGTGAACACGGTTTGCCCGGCTTTCGCGCGCGGCTGGAATCCAGCGACGGCAAGCGCGGGCCTGATCGATGGATCGAGTCGGGACAAATCACTGCCTTAACCGAAGGCAGCCGAGTCGTCCGAATCGGCTACGGGCTTGAGGCTAAGCCAATTCCTTTCACACTCCGATTGGTTGACTTCC
Source organism: Terrimicrobium sp. (assembly GCA_036519995.1). GTDB lineage: Bacteria > Verrucomicrobiota > Verrucomicrobiia > Chthoniobacterales > Terrimicrobiaceae > DASTFP01. Next base: position 9,865 of record DATDKN010000083.1, read on the forward strand.
AAGTACCCCGCGACGAGGGAACCGACACTCCCTCCAACTTTCTGGCGACGATTGAGTTTCGAGATGCCACCACGGGCGACAGCAAGACCGGGGTCGCCAAGATGAACCATCCTGCAAGCTTTCCGGGGACCATCGCAGCGAACGTTACCGGTATTAACTACAAGTTCTCGCAAGCGGAGTGGAATCCGCGGGATCTGGAAGAAACCACCCTACAAGTCCTCTACGATCCTGGCTGGCTGTTGAAATGGATCGGGTCTCTTGGCATCTGCGTCGGTATTGCCATCATGTTCTACTGGCGGCCTGGAGGCCAACGTGACTAAGCCGCTCCGCATCGGTTTGTCGCGGCGAATCTCCCAATTGCTTGGGGGCCCATCGATCAGTAGCGGCGATGTCCCCATCGCCGAAGGACGCCGATGGCGAGGACTCCGTCGCCACGGAAGACACGTCACTATATAGCAAATTACTCTCCATCAGAATCTTGTATACATCGAAGACGACGTCGCCCAACCGCACCGCGCGCGTTCTGGCGTCTGGCGAGCAGCGTCCCGCCCGCCGATGCGGAGCTGGTCGCGAAGTGCTCGACGAGCTTCTGTTGATCCATCCGAGTCTTGGCGAACCAGTAATGCTGAGCGAAGCGCTCAGTGTGCAAGATCTTAAGCCTTTCGACTGGCGGACGTTCTCACAAATGGCTAACTATTTCGGCCAGTGTGGTTCCTCTCGAATGATCGCTCCGCTTAGGATTGCCCAATTCATGTCCGCCATTTCGACCGCCTGGCGCGTTGTTCCCGGCGTCAGGACGGGTCAACCGTGCCCTTGGCGGGTGCTTTTCTGAAGCTAGACGTGCCTCAGTCTCATGAAAAAGCTCATTAACAATCCCGAAAACGTCATCACAGAAGCGCTCAAAGGAATGGAACTGGCCTATTCGGATCTGATCAAGGTGCAGTATAACCCAAATTTTGTGATGCGGGCCGATGCGCCGGTAAAAGACAAAGTCGCGCTGATATCAGGGGGTGGGAGCGGGCATGAACCGATGCACGGAGGGTTCGTCGGCAAAGGCATGCTCGACGCCGCTTGCCCGGGTGCCGTCTTCACAAGCCCGACTCCTGATCAGATGCACGCCGCCACGAAAGCAGTCGCAGGAGAGAAGGGCGCTCTGCATATCGTGAAAAACTACACCGGTGATGTCATGAATTTCGAGCTCGCCGCCGAGATGCTGCAAGCCGAAGACATTCCGGTCGAGAGCGTCATCATTGACGATGATGTGGCCGTCCAGGACAGCACGTGGACGGCGGGTCGTCGTGGCGTTGGAGCCACGGTGCTCGCAGAAAAGCTTTGCGGCGCGGCAGCTGAAGATGGCCGCCCGCTCGACTCGCTCCGCGATCTCTGCAAACGGATAAACTCTCAGGCGCGCAGCATGGGAATGGCCCTGACATCCTGCACGGTCCCCCATGTGGGCAAGCCGACGTTCGATCTACCGCAAGACGAGATGGAGCTCGGAGTGGGAATCCACGGTGAACCTGGACGCAAGCGCACCAAATTGGCCGGAGCTGACGAGATCGTAGAGCTGCTCATGGAACCGATCATCAGCGACATCCCCTTCAAGTCTGGCGACGAGGTGCTGCTCTTTGTCAACGGACTTGGCGGCACCCCTTTAATCGAGCTCTTCATCATTT
>DATDKN010000084.1:0-3053 GCA_036519995.1 Terrimicrobium sp.
GTCGAGCGCGCCCCGCAATCTCCACGCCCAATTCATCGAGGGCCAGCCGCTCTGACCCCCAAGTATCCAAATCGCATCGAGGGCTGCCTCCCTGCCTCGTCTTAAGGGTTGTTTTCGCTGATCGCGAAGGACACCGTGCTCAGGGACGTGAATCGATCTCCAGAGCTGAGGTGACAGTCGCCCGGAGGCCAAGGCGTCGAACCAAGAGGACGGAACGCGATTCTGAGCGATTCGCGCAAAGGCTTTTTCGATGGCCTCTGAATACGTGAGCAGAACCTGCGGCACCAGCTTGGTCAGAGCATTGTCGCGACAAACCGTCTCATGAGTCATGCTATCCACAAGAGCACGCGCAATAGGAAAGCTGGTATTGGTAACGAAGAACAACCAGAGCGAAGAGAGCCGAAGGCTCAGAAAAGGCACCGAAATGATCGTGCGTTGGAGACCGCGAATGCGCGCGTATTGCCTGAGGAGAGTTTCATAGGAAAGTCTTTCCGGTCCACCGATCTCAAAGACGCGACCGAAGGTTTGCGGCATCAATGCTACCCCCAGCAAGTAGCCGATCACGTTGCGGATCGCGATCGGTTGGCAGAGATTGCGTGTCCAGCGAGGGGTGAGCATGACCGGTAGCTTCTCGACCAAATCCCGGATGATCTCAAATGACGCGCTTCCGCTGCCAACGATGATCGAGGCGCGCAGCGTGGTTAGAGGAACTGCTGAGCGGGAGAGCAGCTCTTCTACTCGCTGTCGAGATCGTAAGTGCGGCGAAAGGCGGCCTCCTTCCGGCAGCAGCCCTCCAAGGAATATGACCTGCCGACAATCCGTTCTCTCAATAGCGGCCGCAAAATTCCGAGCAACGTCTTCCTCACGTTTCGCGAAATCACGTCCACTTCCCATCGAGTGAACGAGGTAATAAGCAACGTCGACATCTTTCGGGAAAGGCAGCGGACCCTCCAACAAATCCAATTCGACAGTCTGGATGCGGCCGGGCATTTTCTCGAATTCCGCCACCGGCAACCTCCGCGGATCCCTGACAGCCGCGAAAACATCGTGTCCTGCCGCGAGCAACTCTGCAAGTAAGCGAAGGCCGATATAGCCATTTGCACCAGTCAATAAGACTTTCATGCAGACGATACGCCTGCCAGCGAGGAAAGGATTGCATCGATTCTCGCCTTTGGCTGAGCCAAACCGAGAGTGACTTTGGAAGCGCAACTATTCGGATTCTGGATGTCACGAAGAATATCGGACGAGCCAGGATCCTCGGTGATGTCTACTCCGAGGCTTGGTCGCGTGGGTCAACCCAAGCGGCGGCGACTTGGTTGGCTCCGTGATTCGATGCGCGAGAACATCCTTCGCCGCGTAAGTCTACTTGCTCTGCATGCTCTTTCCAGCCGCCTTCAAGGCTGCCTCCGGGCTGGCTCGACCGCTTGTCGCAAGCTCGAAAGCCGCTTTCATCGAACTCCAGAACTTTCCCATCTGGGGGATGTTGGGCATCACAATTCCGTTTCGGGCATTTTCGTAGGTGCCCTTTATCAGAGGATTTGTGGCACTCATCTCGTCGGCGAGAGCCTTAAGTGCGGGCACGCCCAGGGGAGCCTCGGTATCGATGGTGGTGAGGCCTTTCTTGGTGCAGACATATTTCTCAAGAAACTCGACAGCAAAGTCGGCATTCGGACTCGAACGGTTGATAAGCGCGACGAGAACCCCCACAAACGGCCTGCCGGGATTGCCTCCAACTCCGGGAAGCGGTGCGAGCGCGAAGTCAATCCCGCTCTTGCGAAGATCCGTCCAGATCCACGGACCATTGACCATCGTAGCAAGTACGCCGCCGGCCATTTTTTCTTCGGAAATGCTCTGCGTCGAACCTTCCGGCAGCACCCCCGCATTGATGAGGTCAATGATTGCCGTGAGTCCGGCGATGGCTCCGGCATTGTTGACGCCGATGTCTTCGAGATCGTAACCGCTGGCAGTTCTCTTGAACGTATAAGCCCCTGCGCTCGCGAGAAACGGAAAGCTAAAATAGGGTGACGCATAATCCCACATGATGGCCGTTGCTCCCGGATGTTGCGCCTTCAATTGTTTGTCGAAGGCGGGGAACTCCGAGAGTTGATCCGGTGGCTTTTCCGGAACAAGCCTCTTGTTGTAGATTAGTGAGACACATTCGAGGGCGAGAGGGTATCCCCAGATCTGATTCTTGTGCGTGACCGCGTCCCACGCCATGGGAACGAATGCCCCCTTGAACTTCGACCGAATCTCCAGCGGCCTCAGTAAGCCGGCATCGGCCCATTCACCGATTCGATCGTTGGCCCAAAAAAAGATATCCGGACCTTTCAGGGCCTGAGCGGCAGCCTGAAATTTATTGGTGATATCATCCTGGGTTTGCACCTCCACCGAGACGCCAAACTCTTTTTCAAATTTCTGACCAAGTTCGACGAGAGCGCGATAGCCGCGATTGTCGCTGATCCAGATCAAGAGCTCGCCATCTTTCCACGCCAAAGCATGGCCTGAGGAAACGATCACCAACACTGCAAAAAAAAGCATCCGTCTCATTTTCCGAGCAATCTCAGGTGCAAAAGGCATATTCCGGTATGGTGTTTGCATCTGGATTATCGGCAGACGAGCGTGCGTCAAGGGTTTCGATGTGGCCTGAACCGCTCGCAGGCCAACGGGTTTGTTAGCAAGTAGCAACCATATTGTCTCTCGTGGGCATCTCTGATAGCGGTCCTCATGGATCAGAAAGCCCCTTTAAACTTTTGGTGACAGGTTCTGAGAATATGGCCGGTGATTGGTTGGCACAGCAAAAGCGCTCAGGCTTCGACCTCTCGCCAGTTGCCGCTCTAGCGCTTCACCGGAGCAGATTGGGAGCGCTTGAAAGTGTTGCCTTGCGCGATTCTTCCATCGAGCCCGAACGACCAACGTGATGCTTTCCTGGTTGTTAAGGATTCTGAAAAGGGGAGCGCTTTTCCTCCTGGTGATCCTGGCAACTTTTCTTGTCGTCCGTACTTATGACACTCAGCGAGGTCCGCCACTGCGTCCCTGGCATACGTCTATGCCTC
>DATDKN010000085.1:0-11442 GCA_036519995.1 Terrimicrobium sp.
TTAATCATTTCCCTGACGAATAGCGCGACGGGGCTAGAAGAGGTCATCGATGGCGGCGAGACTTTTTCTGTAAAGAGGGTGGTTGCCGCCGCGACTCAGCTCAGTAACGAGAATGTCGGCCGGTTCACTTCTCCCCGCTGGGACCAGCATCACCGCATCGGAGATACCTTCGCAGCCAACGCGGGCCTGAAAGTATTCGGAGTTCGGTTCGCGCCTGATCTCGAGCGTGGCATCGTCGCAGTCGAAAGCGCATCTGGTCAGGATCGGACCTCCAGTTGTCTGAATCTCGAAATCGATTCGCCTGCCAGTGCCGGAAAGAAAAAAATCCTTTGTCGGCTGCAATTTCCAGCCGAGTTGAGCAGCGAGCCAGCCGAGCAAAAGGAGACCGGCGGTGTGATTGGCACAAGAAACGGACACTTCTTGGATCCTTCCGACCCGCGCCAGCGCGCACGAATGATCGAACAGTTGAGCCAAGGCGAAGCGAGACCCGACCAGCCGTGTCCAATTCAAGTCACACAAAATCGTCCGCACTTCTGTCAGCGTGCGGATTTTCCTGACCAGTTGAAACTGCTCCGCAGGAGTTTTCCATTCCGCGCTGTCGTAAATCAACCGGTCCACCCAGCCCCAGAGCTTCTTGTCGAGGGGTTCGCGAAACTCGCCTTGCCACCAAAAATAGAGCGGCAGGTCGGAATCAAGGTGGGAAAAGACGATGTTCGGCAGGGCACTGACCATTTCGCCGTCGAGTTCAAAAGTGATCTGCTCGGAGCAAATCTGTCGTTCTCCTTTGCCCGCCAGGTGGCAATGGGCGTTGATCCATGCCTTGGCGCCTGACTGACTAGCCGCAGGATTGGCGAAGATGAGGAGGGCCCGACAGGCGTATTGGCTGGCGATCTTCGAAATCAGATCCGTGTTAGCAGCGACAGAGTTCGCATCCTCCGTGAAGATGGCCAAATTGACGAGGGAAGCGCGCGTTTTGGTATCCCCGACCTCATCCCACAATTTTCCCAGCTCCTTGTCGATCCTGCCGATTTCCACGGGAAAACCCGCCTCGATGGGAGCTTGTTCCGTGGCGTTCACAGCCGCCTCCAGGTTGCGCCGAAGCGCTTGATCAGGTCATCGGCCTCGGTGGGTCCCCAGGTTCCGGCTGCGTAGAGCGCAAGATCATCGGCGCTCTTTTCCCATTCGGCTCTGATAGCGTCCACGAATTTCCAAGCCTCCTCGACCTCGTCGCGCCGGGCGAAGAGGGTAGCATCGCCGCTCATCGCATCGAGCAGGAGCCGTTCGTAAGCCTCGGGAGTGGCCTTTCCGAAGCTCGTCCCGTAGTGGAAATCCATCTTGACCGGTTCAATCCGGAGACTCGAACCGGGCATTTTCGAGCTCATGCGCAGGGCCACACCTTCGTCGGGCTGAATGCGGATGACGAGGGCATTGGGATCGATGGTCTGGCCATCGACGTTGAAGAGGACCGCGGGAGCCGACTTGAATTGGATGGCTATCTCCGTGCTGGCCTTGGGCAAGCGCTTTCCGACTCGCACGAAGAACGGCACCCCGGCCCATCGCCAATTGTCGACATTGATATGGAGAGCCACGTACGTCTCGGTCGTGGAATCCATTCCAATATTTTGTTCGTCGCGATAAGCGGGCACCCGCTTTCCGTTCACCGTGCCAGCGCCATACTGAGCGCGCACGACATGTTGGGGGACATCCTGACCGCGAATCGGTCGGAGCGTCTTAAGAACTTTTACCTTCTCGTCGCGGACGGCATTCGCATCCAGTCCCGCGGGCGGCTCCATAGCTGTAAGACAAAGGAGCTGCAGCAAGTGGTTTTGAACCATGTCGCGTATGGCTCCCGATTTATCGTAATAGCCCGCTCGACCCTCGACACCAAGCGCTTCGCTCGCGGTAATCTGCACGTGATCGATATAACGGGCATTCCAAAGCTGCTCGAAGATCGCGTTCGCGAAGCGCATAACCATGATGTTCTGCGCGGTCTCCTTGCCGAGGTAGTGATCGATCCGAAAGGTGTCCTTTTCCGAAAAGGCCTCTTTGACCATTTCGTTAAGCTGCTGAGCGCCGGGCAGATCGGTCCCGAAGGGCTTCTCGACGATGACACGCGCCCAACTTCCCTGCCGCGCCTTGTTGAGTCCGCTCTTACGCAAATTTTCCAGGATGATCGGAAATTGGTCCGGTCCAGCAGAGAGATAATAAAGGCGGTTTCCACGAGTTCCGCGTTGCCCATCCAATTCGTCAAGACGTTTAGCAAGGGATTGATACCCTTCCAGGGAGTCGAACTCGCTTCGGTGGTAAAAGATTGAAGAGGCGAAAACGGCCCACAAATCATCGCTAATCTTCTGGCGGGAGAACTTCCGGGCAGCCTCCTCAAGCTCCCTACGAAAGACTTCATCGGTCTTATCGCGGCGAGCGAATCCGACGACACTGACCGTCGGCGGAAGCGCTCCATCGGCTGCGAGATTATAGAGGGCCGGAACAAGCTTGCGATGAGTCAGGTCACCAGTTGCTCCGAAGATCACCACGGCACAGGGATCTGGCATGGTGCGGCTCGTTAAACCCTCACGTAGAGGATTGACTTCAGTTGTGTCTGGCATTGGTTATCAATAGCCGAAGGCAAGACTTATGCCAACGCCGAAGGAGATGAATCACTCGACGCTCTTGAAGATGGCGCGGGTCGAGGTTGACGCAGCCATCTGGGAACTTCCAAGCGATGTTCGCGCGATCTTGGAGAGAGTTCCAGTTTTTCTAGAACGGCGACCTGACGCGGACGACATTGCCGCCGGCGTTGAGGCCGATACTTTGGGGATCTTTGAGGAGGGCGCCGGCGCCGTAGCATCTCCGGCCCCTCGCATCCGCCTCTGGCTGGAAAACCTTTGGGAGATCGCTGAAGGTGACCTGGCCAGCTTTCGAGCGGAAGTGCGAACCACTTTGCTTCACGAAATCGGTCACGTTCTTGGCTGGGATGAGCAGGACCTTGAAGATCGGGGGTTGGACTGACAGTCCATGCCGTTGGTCCGAGCGACCGTGCCGTTAACGTGAATATTGCGCGGCTTGATAGAGGCGCGCATAGGGACCTGCTCTCTTGAGGAGTTCGGAACCGGTCCCCTGCTCAGCAATGGTTCCATGCTCCAGGACTACGATTCGTCCAAGTGAATGAACCGTCGCGAGGCGATGGGTGATAATGAGAGTCGTGCGCCCTCGCATGAGCTCGCCAATGGTCTCCATAATGGCGTGTTCGGTACTAGGATCGAGAGCACTCGTCGGTTCATCCAGCAGAAGAATAGGGGCATTCTTGAGAAAAGCTCGGGCGATCCCGATGCGCTGTCGTTGACCCACGCTCAGATGGCCCCCTCTTTCGCCCACCGCACTGGCGAAACCATGGGGCATGTTCATGATAAAATCGTAGGCTTGAGCGCGCTGCGCAGCCTCGATGATCTGTTCATCGGTCGCCCCGGGCCGGCCGTAAGCTATGTTTTCCTTGATGGTCGTGGAGAAGAGGATCGTATCCTGCAAGACCATGCCAATCTGCAAGCGAACCGACTTTTTTGTCAGATCACGCAAGTTGCGGCCATCGATGAAGACAGCGCCCGAGGTGGGATCATAAAAGCGTGGGACCAGGCTCAGCAACGTGCTCTTGCCGGCGCCGGTGCCGCCGACGAAGGCGACGCTTTCCCCGGCAGCGATCGATAAGTTGATGTCTCCTAAGATGAGGCGATCGTGCGAGTAGCCAAAGCTCACATCGCGGAAGGCAATCTCGCCACCAGCTTTTTCAATCGGCTTGGCATGTGGAGCATCCGGAACGTCATCTTCGCGGTCGAGCACCTCGAAGCAGCGCGCCGCACCGGCAGCGGCACCTTCCATTGCCCACGCCGTATAGCTGAGTTGCTCCATCGGCTGATAGAGCATGAGAAGGTAAGTGGCAAAGACGGTCAAGTCTCCAAGGGTGAGAGCGCCGGCGAGGACTTGACGTGCTCCCACGTAATACATGAGAGCGGTGCCCGTTGCCATCAGGGAGCCGACCACGAGCGAGCTCACGATCGAGGTGATATTAAAGCGCAGCCCAGCTTCGAGACTCCGCGCGGCCCGCTTGCGAAACTGCCGGAGCTCAAACGATTCGCGGCCGAATGCATGGACCATTCGAATCTGACTGATACCTTCCTGTGTCAGCGCAAGCAGGTCGCTTTCGCGTTCTTGGATGGTCGTAGACTGCCGACGGACGCGGTCCGCAAAATAGCCGATCGCCCAGGTCACAAAGGGAAGAACCGCCAGCGACGTCAATGCCAACGGCCAGTTCATCCACGCCATGATCCCAAAGGTCCAGATCAACATGACGACCGAGCTCAGGATGGTGGCAAAACCTCTATTGTAGATCGTTTGAATGCTCTGCGAATCGTATGCCACACGAAAACTGGAGTCCGAGCTGCGGCGGGAGTCGTGGTACTTCAGAGGTAGCGATTGCAGACACGCATAGAGATCCGTTCGCAGGCGGAGCAAGGCGTTCAGACCCACCCTGATGAAAAGATAATTGCTGACGACGGTAATGAGACCGCCGAGCACGCTCACGACCACGAGAATGAGGCAGAGCCAAAAGGCGACCTGCTCCGGCGGAGCAGAGCCGAACCAATGCCTGATGAATGCGCGCGCCTCTTCGGTGCCGTGCGTGGCATCGGAAGGCAACACTCCATCAACGATATACTTGAAAGGCCACGGCTTGAGCGAATTTACAATGATCGCTACGAAGGTGAGAACCACGCCGCCAAGCGTCGGCCAAAGATAAGGGCGAAAATAACGGAGTGCTCGGACGTAGATGAACACGAGCTTTCGTTGCTACTCCAAGCCTGTATGATTTTCAACGGGATTGCGCGAGCCCAGGCAAAGCCGTAACAAGATATTTTCCCATGTCAGCCGTTCAGAGCGCTCCGCTGCGCACGATGATCGCACGAGTTTCGATCGACGACGTCATCATCTACGCGAACGATGCTCTTGCGACTTATCTGGGGACGGCGAAGCGCAACCTGATGGGCTCATCTCTAGAGGAGGTTTCGCGGCTTTGCGGTGGCGAGATTCCTGAGTGCTTCGCACGTCCCCGATCCGGCCGCACCAGCAACCGTCTGGTCACCGACGCAGACGGAAGAATGTTCGAAGCCCAGGTGTATGCCAGCGGCGGAACACTCGACATCATTTTGGACGAGATTGGAACCGTCGGTCTCGCCACGAGCGAATTGCGCGAATCGAGCGGGACGCCGCTCGAACTGCTCAGCGAGGAGGAACTGCGAACAGTCCGCCATCCGGAGCGAAGATATCTTACCATTACCTACACGCGACTTCGCGGACTGCCGCAGCTCGCTCTCCGCCTCGATCCGATGGAGATGAAGCTGATCATTGATTCATTCGTGGAGGAGGCATCTGAATCCGTGCGCAACGCTGGCGGCACCGTCGGCGAGACCGCGCGCGACACCGTTCTTGGAATCAGCGGAGCGCCGCGCTATTACTCCGATCATCCCTTGCGGGCAGTTTTGGCTGCTTGCGAGCAGATGCAAAGAGCTTCTCAGCTCCACGCGGGGCTGTATCGCGAAGGTAAGGAATTGCCGCCTTGTTCCTGCGGAATCTGGACGGGCGACGCGCTCGTGGGTGTATTTGGCACTTCCATCTGGCAGCGCTACACCGCAATCGGGGCTCCGCTCGATCTCGCCGCCCGCTTGTGTGATCTGGCGCGTCCGGGAGAAGCACTCCTTCCCGAGCACACGTTGACGCACATGCTCCGAACTCTTCCGGAAGGGTGGCAGCACATACGTGCCGAAAGCGAGCACGAGCCCGATTCCAGTGATATCGACTGGTCGGAAACGGAGATCAGTCCGGTCCCTGAACACCTCCGGAAAGTTGTCTACCTGGTGGGTCGCGGTGTCCAGGAGGATCCCGATCGCACCGAATTGTACTTTGATTACCTCTGGTCGTTCCGTGTTCCGGGAACGGATCAGCCGACGCCCGTTCTTCGAGTGGTTCGGCCGGCTTTGGTGAGCGATTCCTTCGAACTAAGTGAAGACAATGTCGTTACTACTCAAGCGACTCAGGCGCTTGGCAAATACAAGCTTATCGAGGTAATTGGCACCGGAGGGATGGGAACCGTCTGGCGTGGGAATGATCGCTTCGGGAACATCCTGGCCATCAAAATCCTCAACTCCAGTCAAACAGTCACCGAAGGGCAGCTGAAGCGTTTTCGACGTGAGGCGGAGATTATGGCGCGGCTGCCGCATCGCAACATCTGCCGTGTCTACGAACTGAACGAATTCGATGGCATTCAGTACATCGCCATGGAATTCGTCGATGGTGTCCCGCTTTCCGACCTGCTATATGAGAAATCCCCCAGTGAACCTTCAAGTGGCACTAATGGAGAGAGCGACCTGCGAGAGCTTATCCGATCGGTGCGCTCGGCACGATCTGCGTCCGATCAAAATCCTGACGGAGCGGATCCGCCTCCGCGGCCCAAAGAAACGCGGATCCTGCCGATTGAGCAAACGCTCAGCCTAGTCTTGAAGGTGTGCGACGCCGTCCAGTTCGCTCATGAACACGGTGTCCTTCACAGGGATCTTAAGCCGGGGAATATTCTGCTCCGCGAAGATGGGGAACCGCTCGTGGCTGATTTTGGTCTCGCCAAGCTAAAAAGCAGTGAGGGTTCTCGGTCGCTCTCATTAACCGGCCATGTTGTCGGCACACTCGAAAACATGGCGCCGGAGCAGGCTGAATCGAGCAAGGATGTCGATGAGCGAGCTGACGTCTACAGCATCGGCACCATCCTTTATCAGATGCTCTCGGGACGCCGTCATTTCGAGGCTACCGGAAATATCGTCAATGATGGGCAAGCCTTAAAGACGCACGAACCGGCGCGGCTTCGCAATTTCAACCCGCAGATTCACCCCGATCTCGAGATTATCACCTTAAAGGCGCTGCGGAATGATCCCGCCGAGCGCTATCGCAGTGTCGCTGCTTTCCGTGCGGACATCGATCATTATCGGCGAGGCGAACTCATCAGCGCCAAGCCGGTTTCTCCGGTGGATTTGCTGAAAAAGCTTGTCGTGCGGAACAAGCTCGTCTCCGGAGTGATCGGCGCATCCGTTTTCGTGATTGTCGCTGGCGCCTTGGTCTCCATTTACTTTCTCAATGCGCGGCTCAAGGCCGCCCACGATCAACACCTTCTGGCCGAGCAACGGTTGGAATCGGCCAATCGTAAGGAAGAGGAGGCGAAGCTCGCAGCCGATGAGGCAAGATCGCAGCAGACGCGTGCCGAGCAGGCTCTGGCTGAAATGCAACGGGCGCAAAGCGCGGCCAGAGATGCGCAGGCGCAAAGCGAGAAAGCGCTAGTGGAAACGCAAGCCGAGCTGGAGCGGCGCGAAGATGTTGAGCGCACCGCCGCGCGACGGGCAGAAGAGCTCGAGCAACAGATCGCCGACATCCAGATGGCGCAGAGCACGCCGGCTCTCCCAGTCGCAGCCGTTTCCAGTGAATCAGCGCCCGAGCTCGCGCCCGAGGCGGAGCGAGCCATGAGTGAAGCCCTTCGGATTTATGACGCCGAACTCTCTCCCGAAGAACTCCGGAACCTCGAAAGAACGCCGGATCGGATTGTCGATCGCTTGACCGATGCGCTGAACAGTGTTTCTCGTGCATTGGTCGTCCAGCCCGATATGGCCGCCGCCTGGATGTTGAAGGGGAGATTGCATTGGGCGCTGATGGAGTTTGAGCGGGCGGTCGACAGCTTTCGCCAGGCTGTCAATCTCGATCAACCTCCCAGCGAAATAGAGGGCCCTGTCGAAGCGCTTGAGTTGGCGACGACCATGGCCAATGCCGGCTCGGAGAAATACCTGAAGGGGGCCGAAGCTTTGCTGGCCTCTTCCATCGCCCAAAATCTAACCGCCGGAAGCATTCTTGAATTGTTCAATCGCAAGCCGAGCGTGCGCCACGCGTCCAACAAGGCTCCGGGTCCGATTCGTCAAAAATTCACCGCCAACGAAGTTGCGCTGGAATTGATTCGCCGCAATGCAGCCGGCCTGCAGGCATTTGTTGATTCCGACCGCCTCGGTCGTATTGATGTGCTGATTTGGGGCGCCGAAGAGGTGAACGACTTGAGCCCGTTGCGCAACATCGATGTCTCGGGACTCGCCGTCATCGGAGCGAGGAGTATCGATTGGCAGACGATATTTTCACTGCCACTGGATTCTCTGGATTTCTCGAAATCTCCGATGGAGCGTCTTCCTCAAAATCCGCGCGGCTTCCTCCGCGTGCGTTCTCTCACGCTGGCATTCTCCGAAGTGGCGAACGCAGATTTTGCCTGGGGAATGCCACTCCTGGACAAGCTCGATCTCTCGTTCACTCAGGTCACCGACCTTTCACCGCTTGGAGCTTGCCGTCGGCTGCAATATCTCGATCTCGCCGGCCTCAATCCGATCAACCTCCGAACCTTGCTCAAGCTCCCTCTAGAATCGTTGACCGTGAGTCCGATGCTTATTACCGACAAAAACTCGCTCAATGCGCTGCGCTTTCATCGCACGCTCAAAATTTTGCGCTCCCCGCAGGACCCTCTCGATCAGCCAACCAGTGACTTCTGGCGTCGTCTGGAGACCGGCCAATAGAGCCACGTCCAATAATCGGAGAGGGAGCGGCGGCGCCGGTTAATCCCGCAATATCTTCGCTGAGAATTGAACAAAATAACGGCTTTCTGGGTCTAATCTTGCAACATCGTTATTCGCGGATAGCCATGAAAGATCCATATCGTAAAATCAACGGGAAGCAGTATTCATTGGGCGAGTTGATCAGCATTGTGTCTTCTTGCGCCCGCGACAGTCGCGAAACTCTTGCCGCCGTGGTCGACCTCTTTGAAAGCGGACGTGTTCTGCTCGAGAATCACGGACGCTTAAAGCGCGTGCGCGTCGCGGCCTGAGCCGCACCAATTCCACTTTGCAAGATCGCCCGACGGAATAGGCTCGGGCATGGTTGAAATCTCCGTTAAATACGAAGGCGATCTCCACTGTTTCGCCATTCACAAACCCTCCCGAGCGGAGCTTTGCACGGATGCTCCAACGGATAACTTCGGAAAGGGAGAAGCCTTCAGTCCGACTGACCTGGCCGCTACGTCTCTTGGCGTGTGCATGTTGACGACGATGGCGATCGTCGCCGCGAAACAGTCGCTTGATCTTGATCTCTCGGGAACGCGCGCCATCGTGCGAAAGCACATGACGACAAAACCGCCGCGGCGGATTCAAAGACTTGAAGTCAGCATGGAAATTCCTTTGCCGGAGACGCTCTCTTCCCGTCCCACCCTCGAGGAGGCTGCCCTCAATTGTCCAGTGGCACTTAGCCTTCACCCGGAGATCGAGAAGGCCGTGACGTTCTCCTGGAGGTCTTAGGCCGCGGAGAATTTCATTGGCCTTTGCCGCATTCCGAGGTCTACGCTGGCGCGGTGATCGAACGCTATTCCTTGCCGCAAATGCGCTCGCTTTGGAGCGAGCAGCGCAAGCTGGAAATTTGGCTCGAGATCGAAGTTCTGGCCTGCGAGGCGATGGCCGGTCTCGGAACTATCCCGAAGGAAGATGCCATGGTCATTCGCAGAAAGGCAGCTTTCGACATTGAAAGTGTCCACGAGATCGAGAAGCGCACAAACCACGATGTTATTGCCTTTCTCGAAGATGTCGCGCGCCGCGTAGGTCCTGAAGCGCGCTGGATCCACCAGGGACTAACCTCATCTGATCTGCTGGATACGACTCTGGCAGTCCAAATGAACACTTCGTGCGCCATCCTGCTCGACGATCTGAATCACTTGCGCGACGCAATCGCGCGACGCGCCATCGAGCATAAGTTTACCCCGATGATCGGCCGCAGCCACGGCATTCACGCTGAGCCGATCACCTTCGGATTGAAGCTGGCGCTGATGTTCGATGAATTTTCGCGGGCCACGCAGCGTCTCACCCAAATGCGCGAACGCGTCCGCGTTGGAAAGATCAGCGGAGCGGTTGGCACGCATGCGCATCTCGATCCGCGTGTCGAGCGAGTGGTTTGCGAGAAACTCGGTCTCAAACCGGCAGCATTGTCCACCCAAATTATCCAGCGCGACCGCCATGCAGAATTCATGGCAGTGCTCGGACTGATCGCGTGCTCAGTTGATCGTTGGGCGACAGAGTTTCGCCATCTGCAGCGGACCGAGGTGCTCGAAGTTGAAGAGCATTTCGCCGCAGGCCAGAAGGGCAGCTCGGCGATGCCGCACAAACGCAATCCGATTACCGGAGAACGCTTGAGCGGGCTGGCGCGGGTGATCCGGGGAAACGTGGCTGCAGCGCTCGAGAATGTTGCCCTGTGGCACGAGCGCGATATCAGCCATAGCTCGGTTGAGCGCATTATTCTGCCGGATTCCTGCACGCTCCTGGACTATATGCTCGTCACTCTGCGCAAGCTCGTCGAGGGCTTGCATGTCTATCCCGAGAACATGAGGCGAAACATGGAGATCACCCACGGGCTTTATGCCAGCCAAAGCGTTCTTCTCATGCTGACCGAGAAAGGACTCGATCGCCAAGAGGCCTACGAAGCTGTTCAGCGCGCGGCCATGAAGACATGGAAAGCAGGTGGCAACTTCACGGATAACCTCGCCGCCGAGCCGACGGTGGCGCGCTACTTAACCAAGGAGGACATCGCGCAGGCCTGCTCCCCAGAGCGCCACTTTCGGCACATCGCCGACAAATTTGAAGCGGTGGGAATCATCGGGTGACTCGGACTCACCTCCCGGGAGGCCTTTCACGAGGTCAGTCGCTTGATGACTGTCGTCAGATAGACAGGCTCAGGATGCTTGTCGCGCCACTTTGTTATCTCCCGCTTCTCGATCACGCGAAAGCCGTAACGCTCGAGCACTTTTGCGCCGCGACGCGATTCGAAGGTGACCATTTGTCCGAAGACGGCTTTCTCACCTTTTGAGCGCAGATAGTCGAAGTAGGCGTTCATCATCGCGCCGGTTCCGGCGACACTTTGCGCTTCGGGAAGAACGTTGAAATGGAAATGCGCGATCCGCCGCGGCGCCGCAGGCACTTCGCGCCAGGAGTTGCGAAGGATCCAGCCGATGAAATCTCGCGTAGGTCGATTGTAGCCCGGGTACCTGCTGATGCCGCGGATGAGCAGGCGGATGTTCTGAAAGAAGCTGTAAATTTGTTGGCGGTATGGCCTGCGCGAGCCCAACAGGTAGCCAACCACACGGCCGTTCTGCTCGAGAACAAAACACGATTCCGGTTCGATATCCGTATAGTAGCTCGTCAGATAATCGGCGAAGAGCTCGCGATCTTGAAATACCGGGTCAATCGGTTTGCCCAGGAAACCTGTCTGACAGCATAGAAAACGGACGTCGTCGCGATCGCTTAGCTCAAACTTGCGGACAACAACTCCGGGAGGCATGATGCG
>DATDKN010000086.1:0-5823 GCA_036519995.1 Terrimicrobium sp.
CGCAAGCGCGCTTAACGTCGCAAATGCCCTCTCGGACTTTGGGGTGCTCGTCACCTATGGAGCGATGGCGCGGCAACCGCTGAAGATCCCTAACGGGCTCTTAATTTTTCGCAACTTGGAGTTCAAAGGATTTTGGGCGAGTCGGTGGCTTCGCTCGCTTCCACCCGCGCGGGCCACCAAACTGTGGAACGGGCTGGCGAGTCTTTCCATACGCGGAAAACTGCGCGTGCCCATTCATCGCGTCTTTCCGCTTCCCGATCTGTTGTCGGCGGTTCAAGAGGCTGCCAGCGAGAAGCGGAACGGCAAGGTCCTTCTCGATTTGCGCGCGTGAAGCAGGTCGTTCCACACCTCAGCGTTGCTTGCGGCGCTCGCAAGAGGGTGCTTCGACAATTCGGCTCAACCAGGCGACCATAGACCTTCGCTGACGATGCAAAGTCTCCCAGGCTTTCGAGATTTCTATCCGCACGATTGCGCGCGGCAAAACTACATTCTTGGCGCCTGGCGCGAAGTAGCTCGTCGGTATGGGTTCGTTGAATATGACGGCCCTGTTCTCGAGCCGATCGAGTTGTATGAGAAAAAGAGCGGCGGAGAACTGCTCGGCCAACTCTTCGATTTCATGGACAAGGGCGGTCGGCACGTCGCCATGCGGCCGGAGATGACCCCAACGCTGGCGCGAATGGTCGCCGCACGGGAGAAAGATTTTAAAAAACCCTTGAAGTGGTTTTGTTGTCCCCAATTCTTTCGATACGAAAAACAGCAGCGCGGCCGGCTGCGCGAGTTCTATCAATTTAATGCGGATATCATCGGAGAGTCGTCACCGGCCGCGGATGCCGAGATGATCGCACTCGCGATCGATCTCATGCGCGAGCTTGGATTCACGGAAAGAGAGTTCGCGGTGCGCCTTAGCAGCCGCGAGGTCTGGTCGAGCTTCCTGAGCGAGAAGAGAGGAGGTGCCGGTGTTGATAGGTCCGAACTCGACCAACTACTGGCCGTGATCGATAAAGCAGAGAGACAGGAGGAGTCGGTTAGCCAAAAGCAACTTGATCCCCTTGATATCAGTCTAGACGACGTGCGAACTTGGGCGGCGGATTGGAGCCAAAGGGTCGTTGCTGCCGATTCGGTCGTTGCCAGCGCACCTTTGGCGCGCTTTCACGAACTTCTCCATTCACATCTCGAGCCGAGAGGCTTGCTCAAATATGTCGAAGTGGACTTTTCCATTGTTCGCGGTTTGGCTTACTACACCGGCGCAGTCTTTGAAGTTTTCGATCGCGGCAGAAAAGAGCGGGCCCTTGCCGGAGGTGGCCGGTATGATGAACTGCTCGCGCTGATGAGCGACGGCAAGGTTTCCCTGCCTGCCCTCGGACTCGGAATGGGCGATGTCGTCCTCGCGAACCTGATCGATGATACTCCGCACGCTCGAAACAGGATGGAGACCTGGATCGCGCAAAGCCATGCTGCCGATATTTTCTTCGTCATCGCGAAGGAAGAACGGCGGCCTGACGCATTGACCCTGGTGCAGCAACTGCGCGATGATGGCCTGAGGGTTGATTTTTTGCTTACTGCGCTGAAAGTTGGAAAGCAATTCCAAGCTGCCGACCAAGCAGGTGCCTCGCTGGTCATCCTGGTCGGAGAGGAGTGGCCGCAGGTGAAAATCAAGGTGCTGGCTACCCGTCAAGAAGAACAGATCTTGCACACAGAGCTTGCGGATTGGCTGCGAAATCGCCAAAAAAGCCTTTAACCACAGAGAACACCAGGAGCGCAGAGGGGAAAACATCAGCCTCAGCGATGTCGGTGTTCCCTGTGGTTAATTTTTCAATTTATGACTTATCGGACGATAGATTGCGGCGCTCTGCGCAGATCGGATTCGGGGACGCGGGCCGTTCTTTGCGGCTGGGTTGATTCCCGCCGTGATCACGGCGGTGTGATATTTATCGATCTTCGCGACCGTAACGGGATCACGCAGGTGGTTTTTCGTCCTGAGGAACACCCAGACGCCGCTACCGTCGCACATGGACTTCGCCCTGAGGACGTCATTCAGGTTAAGGGGATAGTTGCTCCGCGACTGCCGGGAACCGAAAATCTCAAGCTGGCGACAGGCGAAGTCGAAGTTGTCGCCGATACCCTCAAGATCTTTAACCGCGCGGAGGTTTTGCCGTTTCCGCTGAGCGAAGATGCGGTGAGCGAGGACCTCCGCCTTGAATATCGCTACCTGGATCTTCGGCGCGAACAGATGGTTCGAAATCTCACGGTGCGCCATAAGGTGAACAAGGCGACGCGCGACTACTTCGACGCACGAGATTTCATCGAGATTGAAACGCCCGTTCTTTCCAAGAGTACTCCGGAAGGAGCGAGGGAATTCCTAGTGCCCAGCCGAATTTTCCAAGGGAAGTTCTACGCACTCTCTCAGTCTCCGCAACAATACAAGCAGCTGCTGATGGTCGGAGGAGTGGAGCGCTATTTTCAAATCGCCAAGTGCTTCCGCGACGAAGATCCGCGTGCAGATCGAATCACCGAATTAACGCAGATCGACGTGGAAGTTTCCTTCGTGACCGAGAAGGAAATTTTCGAGCTCATTGAGGGTCTGCTGGCTCAGATATTTCTCGTTGTTGGTGGGGTGGAGGTTCCACTTCCGTTTCATCGGATGACGTATCACGAGGCGATGGACGCTTACGGCGTTGATAAGCCCGATCGCCGCTTTGGCATCGAACTGGTCGCTCTCGATGACGTCTTTCGCGATAGCCAATTCAAAGTATTTCGGGCGGCGCTTGAGTCCGGCGGGGTCGTCAAGGCGATCAATGCGAAAGGTCTGGCCGCGATTACAACCGGCCAAATGGAAAATCTCACCGAGATCGCCCGCCAGTGGGGTGCGCGGGGACTTGCTTTTATCAAGGTGGAAAATGGGGAATGGAAATCACCGATCGTGAAGTTCTTCTCCGAAGCGGAGAAGAGCGCGCTGGCTGGCCGCCTCAGAATCGAAGAGGGAGACCTCATCTTGTTTGGTGCAGACCAATGGGAGGTAGCCTGCACCATTCTGGGCCGGATTCGGTTGCGGGTTGCCGAGATGTTGGGCCTCAACAAGAACTCGAGCGCTCTCGAATTCTTGTGGGTGGTCGACTTTCCTCTGCTGACTTACAGCGTTGAGGAACAGAAGTGGACCGCGGTTCATCACCCGTTCACGCGCCCGCGAAGCGAAGACATTCCTTTGTTGGAAGCGGGCGAATTCGGCAAGGTTCGCGCTCAGGCCTATGATGTCGTTCTCAATGGTGTGGAGATCGGGGGCGGTAGCATTCGGATTCATGAGCGCGAGCTGCAGGCAAAAATGTTCGAAGTGCTCGGCATCCCGCCCGACAAGCAAGATCTGCTCTTTCCCCACCTGCTCAAGGCTTTCAAATTTGGCGCTCCTCCGCATGGTGGGATTGCTCTCGGGGTGGATCGTCTCGTCATGCTGGCGGTTGGGACTGACAATATCCGTGACGTCGTCGCCTTTCCCAAGAACAACCGGGGAGAAGATTTGATGATGAGTGCGCCGAGCAATGCAGAGACCCGACAACTTCGCGAGCTTGGTCTTCAGATTGCCAAGAGAACCTAAGGCGATTTCGGGCTGTTTGTCGGTTTGCAAATTTGTGTCGGGCGGGATACATCAGCTCCATGGTTTCACGCATAGTGCTGTTCTCCTTGGTCGGAATGCTCGTTTTTTCTGATCTCCGAGCCGGTCTTCTTGACGAGGTCCCCAGGAATAATCGCGATGAACTCGCCAGCGGCCAGGTCGTTGTGTTGAGCGAAGACGTTCAGGGCGTGCCTTGGCCCAGGCTCAAACTCTACCAGGTCGTCAATGCGCCGCCGAAAGTCGTCGCAGACCTTTTTACCGACTATGCCGCCGCGCCCGATTACACCCCTGGTATGCTGGCAGCAAAGGTTATCGCAACCAATTCCGACGGGACTAAGGATGTGGAATACAAGGTCAAGATGCCGGTGGTCCAAAGCATCACTTACGTGGTCAGAAACACCTACATTCAAAAGGGGAACTCGTATGAGGTCCGATGGAATTTGCTCCGCTCGCCGTTGGCGAAATCGAGCGACGGTTCCCTCCGGATTGAACCTTACGGAAAGGGCCAGACGCTGATGTGTTATACAAACCTCGTGGTCCCGATCACGAATCTGGTTGCGGGCCTGAAGAATCAGGCTCTGAACGAGGCCAAGACGACTGTTCGCGCCATTAAAGCGGAGGCCGAACGGCGGGCCGCCGGAAAAGAAGCTTAATTCCTCGAATCAATGAAGCCCTCCTTCTCTCCTTTTCGTGAAAAGATGCAGTCAGCAGGTCTGAGCGAAGCGGCGATTGCGGCATTTGAGCGCTCCTTCAGCCTGCTGGCACGCAATGAAAGCGGCTTGATTCCTGAAAGCTCGATCCATCCGGTCGAAGAGCTGCCCACCTATGAGCAGATCTCGCAGGAGAAGGGAGATCGCGGAGTGCTTGCCAAGGCCGTTATGCTCAAGCTCAACGGCGGCTTGGGAACCGGCATGGGATTGGAAAAGGCGAAATCCCTCTTGCCGGTGCGCAACGAGAATACTTTCCTCGACTTGATCGTCCGCCAGGTGCTCGCCGCCCGAAAGGAGACCGGCGCGAATGTGCGCTTCTTGTTAATGAATAGTTTCAGCACGAGTGAAGACACTCGCGCGCATCTGGCTCGCTATCCGGAACTCGGCGATCCAGCCAGCCTCGAGCTCCTCCAGAACAAAGTGCCAAAGATCACTGTGGATACGCTGGCTCCGGTTGAGTGGCCGCGCGATCCGGATTTTGAGTGGTGTCCACCCGGACATGGAGATCTCTATGCGGCCATCCTCGGGTCGGGAATGCTCGATCGCTTGATCAAAGAAGGATATCTCTACCTGTTCGTGAGCAACTCCGACAACCTGGGTGCTACCATGGACCCCGCGCTCCTGAGCTGGTTCGCGAGCTCTGAAATGCCCTTCTTGATGGAAGTCACCGCGCGAACGGGTGCGGACCGTAAAGGCGGCCATCTTGCCAAGCGGGCGAGCGATGGACAACTCCTGTTGCGCGAATCCGCGCAATGCTCGGACGAAGACATGGGCGCTTTTCAGGACATCGATCGCCATCGCTACTTCAACACCAACAATCTTTGGCTGCGGCTCGATCGCTTGGCGGAGGCGCTTGACCGCAATGGCGGTCTCCTGCCCTTGCCGATGATCCGGAACAAGAAAACGGTGGATCCGCGCGATAAGAAGTCGCCTCCGGTCTATCAACTCGAGACTGCCATGGGCGCCGCCATTGAGTGTTTTCCCGGAGCAGGCGCCGTTGTTGTTCCGCGGACGCGCTTTGCGCCTGTTAAAACAACGGCCGATCTTTTCGCACTGCGCTCGGATGCCTATGTTATCACCGATGACGGCAGGGCGATGCTTGCGCTCGAGCGGAAAGGAATTCCGCCGGAAATCGAGCTTGATGGTGACCACTTCAAGCTCGTTGATCAATTGGACGCCGCTCTAGCTGATGGTGTGCCTTCGCTGCTCCACTGCCGTAAACTGACGGTGCGCGGGCCGGTGCGTTTCGCTGCTTCCGATCGCTTTGAGGGCGACGTCGAGATCGAGGCGTAGCTGTCGCGGCGGTGTCCCCACCGCCGAAGAAGCCAAGCCGAGATGGCCGGAGCGGAAGGGCGCTTGTGTGAAACGCCCCGCCAAATCGACAGGCGCTTGGCACAAGCGCCTCCACAAATATTTTCATTCATTGGAGAAGGCGCGTTCCTTACGAAGACTCAGCTCATCGGTTCCGAGACGCGAACTCCAGCTGGTGGCTGAAAGCGGAAGTCC
>DATDKN010000087.1:0-7517 GCA_036519995.1 Terrimicrobium sp.
AGAGCCTCGGCGACACGTGGATTTCGCGGGTTCTCTGCCGTGAACTGAGCCATATGGCTAAGAAGCTTTTCGTGCTGTTCTGTCAGCTTGAATGCCTTGCCGATCTTGAAGACTCCCTCAGTATGGAGCTGGTCGTTTTTCTTGGAAATGCTGCGGAAGGCAACGACGGCCTCCTCAATCCGCGCTTGAGTCATCATTGCGTCGCCGAGCAATAGGCGTGCTTCATCGCATTCTGCTGCCGTCGAGTGCTCGCGCAGAAAGGATTCGAGCTCGCGCATACTCGTCCCGTAATCTTTCGTTTGCTGGGCGCAATAGGCCTTTCTAAAGGTCGCGCTCGCGTCGTAACGACCGCTCTTGGAAGTGCCAAGATACGAGTCCATTACCTCGCGGGCGCGCGCAAATTCTCGCTGCAGCGACAAACCGATTCCACGCCAATAGAGAGCATCTTCCCTAAGATCATGCTCCGGATATTGCTCCTCAAATCGCTCGAACTGCGCGATGGCTTGCCGGTAATCCTCAGCCTGCAACAGCGAAAAGGCTGCCATGAAACGAGCGCGTGGAGCGTACTCCGAAGTAGCGTAGTCGTTGCCAAGTGCTTCAAAGATGTTCGTGGCTTCACGATATTGACTGTTTCTTTGTTCGGCGATTCCTTGCAAATAACGGATGAGGGGGATCTGGCCAGACTCGGAGAACTTTCTGGTGAAAGTATTTGCGGCCTCAATGACTTTGGTCCAAGCCTCGATCTCGAACCAAGATTGCACAAGATTGGCGGCGGCGGACTCGACGATGCGATCAGGCGGCAACTCTTCGATCATCCGTTCCAGGATGAGGGCCGCTTCACGATAACGGCGCATCGCTTGATAGGCCGCAGCGAGACGCAGACGAACCGCCGCGTCGAAGTTCTCGATCTTACGCAAGTTCTCAATCTCGCGGTTCAGCTTGGAGATCAATTGCTCAAAGAGTATCCGGGCATAAGGGTCGCCCCGTGGACCTGTTTCCGCGGCCTGAAGTTTGGATTGGAGATCCTTTAGACGAGCCTGCTGATGATCAAGCAGGCGGTTAGAGCTCCAGATACGCTGTAGGCAAATGATCGCGTCTCGAGGCCGATTTCGTTCCAGGTAGCGTGAGCCAAGCTCAAACGTTAGGGTTTGAAAGGTCACTAACTGGAGGAACTCTCCCATACGCGGAAACTCTTCTTTGACGACTTTGAGTGCCTCATCATCCTTCCCGGCCTCGAGTAAAGCATGAAGCTGCAGGACTGTTGCGCGCCCGCGGCTAGTTGAAGCAAGTTTTGTTTTGATCTGCGCATAGTAGTCGGCCGCCTCGCCCGGTCTCCCCTCCTGGAGGAGACAGGTCCCGACAAGCAGCCGCGCCTCGGGTATTCTTAGGATCGAGGGAAATCGGCGAGCATAACCGGCGTTTCCCTCGAGTGCGGGAGGGAATTGGCTGAGGAAGTCTTCCAGTGTCTTCCGGGCTGCCTGAGGGTCTTGCTGATTGATTTCGCAGACCCCTTTCCAAAACAGCAATTCCTGGACCTGCGCGCGATCAAGCTCCAGATTCTTTTCGAACGCATCTTTAATTGCCTCGTACCCTTCTGTGAATCGCTGCAATCGCAGCAGGCACATCGCCAGTGGATAGTAGGTTTGCCTAATGGCTGTCTGCGCATCCGGCGAGGATCCGAAATCGGCAATGAACCTTCGATAGAGCTCGGCAGCCTCACTATATCTGCCGTTTGCATAGAGGGAAGCGGCATTGACCACGAACTCGTCGGCGGTAAGCTCGCTTTCGGTCTCCTCCGCGAGTGACCAGGTCGCGACAATGCCGAAAAGGATCGCAAAGCAGACTGGCACACGCGGGCAATGCATTGAAGAATGCGTCGGTGGTAGCATCCAACTTGGAGAGTGACAATCCTGACGTAGAGTCAAGGCGAGTGATCACTTCTAATTCTGCCGACATTCAGCTCCTGGAGGAGCGCGTTGCGCGATTCATCCGATTCGGTGAGGGCTCCTTCGAAGAGCTCATCCTTGCGACGCATGTTTTCCAGCGAATCGCGTGCGCGTCCTATGGCGCGTATTGCTCCAATTTCGCGATGCCCACCAGCTGGTATGACATTCCGGCGATCCCTCTGGCCGCATTTCGTCAGACCCCTATCCGCTCGTTTGCCCCGGCACAAACGGTTCGCTCGTTTCGCACGAGCGGGACCAC
This sequence comes from Terrimicrobium sp., assembly GCA_036519995.1. GTDB lineage: Bacteria > Verrucomicrobiota > Verrucomicrobiia > Chthoniobacterales > Terrimicrobiaceae > DASTFP01. Next base: position 2,206 of record DATDKN010000087.1, read on the forward strand.
CGGAGAAGGCTACGGCGAGCACTACTTTCGAACACTCGAACTCTACCGATCAGCGGCGCTGAGCGGATGGCGATATGCCGGCTTGCCCCAGGGCAATCTCTTCTGCCTAGTGCCCTCTCCCGACCAAGCCCCCCACTCGTCGCTAAGCTGCATGGCGGGCTGGCTTGCTCCCGCCGAGCGCTTCTTCCTAGGGGAGTGGGACCGGCTTTTGGAAGCAGTGTCGGCGGAGCGAAAGCCGCTGGTCCTCTTCGGCACTGCGCTGGCCCTCCTGAATTTTTTCGAGTGGTTGGGAGACCGTCAGCTGGAACTTCCGAGCGGCAGTGTGGCCGTAGAAACCGGCGGGTACAAAGGAACAAACCGAAGCCTACCCAAATCAGAGCTCTATTCATTATTTCAGAGGCACCTCGGACTCGACGCCAATGAAATCTGGAACGAATACGGCATGACGGAACTCAGCTCACAATTCTATGCGCGAGGCTTGCGAGACCCGCATCGCGGCGCAGCATGGGTGCGCGCACGCGTGATCGATCCGGAAACGGGCAAAGAGTGCGCCGATGGTGACACGGGAATGTTACGAGTGTTTGATTTGGCAAACGTGGGTTCGTGCTGTGTCCTCCAAACCCGCGACTTGGCCATCCGACGCGGCGCAGACTTCGAGCTCATTGGCCGCGACCCCGCGGCTCTGCCACGCGGTTGTTCCCGCACTGCTGATGAGATTCTCCGCCAATGAAGACAGTGCAGCGTGCGGCCATCCTGGCAGGCGCGGCGGAATCTTTCCCTCTCTTAGGGCCGGTCACGACAGATCAACTCATCGATCTGGTTCACTTGGAACTTGGGCACTCTGAGATTCTGGATGGATTCCGTCCATACGCAGGGGGATTTAGCCGGGCGGTTCCCAACGATCCGCTTCTTCATGTGATTAGTAGCAATACCCCTCACGCGGGTCTGCAAAGCCTGATCCGGGGACTGCTTCTGGGCGCGCACAACTTCGTCAAGCTGCCTTCAGGCGGTCTGCGTGAGATCGAGGATTTCATCGAGTTGTTACCCGCTTCGCTAACAGACAAAGTGGTGACAGCGGTTGACTTGCCGGACCAATGGCTGTCGGAATCCCGAACTTGTATCGTCTTCGGATCTGACGCGACGATCGCGCATTTTCGGCAAAGATTGCCCGCCGAGACGTCATTCGAAGCACACCCACATCGGATAAGCCTGGGCATCGTCTTCGAGGACCTGAACGATTCGACGTTCCTGGCCGCCGCGGACGTCGCCCGCTTTAATCAGAAGGGGTGCCTTTCTCCACATGACTTTTATGTCGCCGGCGACGCAAAAAACTATGCCGCTCGACTAGCGGATGCCTTAGCTCAATTTGAAGGACAAGACCCGCGGGGAGAGATCACCGCGCTGGAAGCCGCCGAAATCGCCGATATTCGGGCAAACTATAGATTCCGCTCTGCAAACGACCCGCGCGTTGCGCTCTGGGAGAGCGAGCATTCAACCGCCTGGACGGTCATTTATGAGGAGGATACCTGGTTCGCGAGTTCTTGCCTGAATCGACTCGCCTTCGTGAAGCCATTGCCCGGCGACCTGGCCGGAGCCCTCGGTCCGGCATTGCCGTGGGTGGCAGCAATCGGCATTTGGCCCGCGACCCCAGAGAATGCCGAGCGCGCTGCACGGCTGCAACCTTCGCGGATCTGTCCGCTCGGGCAGATGCAAAATCCCCCTTTTTCGTGGCATCAGGAAGGTCGCCAAACTTTGGCTCCGCTCGTCCGATGGGTTGATTTTGAACCGAATCTGCGATAATAGCCGCTTTCTCGTGGCAAAAGAAGAGTCGATTGTTACCGAGGGCGTCGTCGTGGATGTCTTGCCGGGAACCATGTTCCGGCTGAAATTGTCGAACGGCCATATCGTGCTTGGACATATCTCTGGCAAGATGCGCAAAAATTTTATCCGAATAGTCCCTGGAGACCGTGTCAGCGTGGAGATCTCGCCCTACGACCTCAGCAAAGCCCGGATTATCTTTCGGGAACCGGAAGCCCCATCGTCAGGCAAGTCCTGAGAATCCCAGGGATATGAGTCGAATTTCCGCGAACACGCTGGCCATCCTTTTCCGCGAAGCGGCAGAACGTTTCAAGGAATTGCCGGCCTTCGCCACGAAAGACTCCTCGGGGGTGTACCAGCCGACTTCGTTCAGGCAGCTCTACGAAGACGGGCTCGCACTTGCTACCTCGCTCATCGACTTGGGGCTGAGACCGCGAGAGCACGTAGGCCTAATTTCCGATAACCGACTCGAATGGATCTTGTGCGATTACGCTGTCATCCTCGCCGGTTGTGCCGACGTTCCGAGAGGAACAGACATCACGGCGGCGGAAATCACCCACATCTTGACGCATTCCGATGCGCGTTTTGTCTTTGTCGAAAACCCAACTACCCTTGAGAAACTTGATCGCGTCCGAGGTTCAATCCGCGGTGTGGAAAAAGTGGTTCTCATCGACGCAAATGCCCGGGCGCCCGCCAATGTTCTCCGGCTCCAGGATCTGCTTGCTACCGGAAAGAAGTTGCGCGAGACCGGCGATCGCCGCGCCGAGGAACGAATCGAGCAGACTCGGTCCGAGGACCTGTTTACCATCATCTACACCTCAGGCACGACCGGCACCCCCAAAGGAGTTCAGCTTACGCATGCCAACATGACGTCGCAGGTGCGAAACCTCCCCTTCGAGCTGTCGCCGAGCGATCGGGCCCTGACCATTCTTCCGGTCTGGCATAGCTATGAGCGCGTCTTCGAGATGGTGGCAATCTCGATGGGAGCCTGCACGTACTACACCCACCTCCGCACAATCGGCGAAGACCTGAAAACTGTCCGGCCCACCGTGATGGCTTCGGCACCGAGGCTTTGGGAGAATCTCTACCAGAAGCTAATGGATCGTATCGATCAAGCGCCATCGATCCGCCAAAAACTTTTTCATGCTGCGCGGTTTTGCACGTGCCGCGTAAAACGTGCCGAACGCTTCTTCTTAGGCCAGGAACTCGATCTCCAGGGACGTCAGCCGATCGAGAGGCTCGCGCACGGCGTCGGCCATCTCACCCGCTGGATAATACTCCACCTCCCATACCGCGTGCTTGACAAACTCGTCCTGGCCAAACTTCGCGAGGCCGTTGGCTGCAGTGCATTTCGCGGCACCATTTCCGGCGGGGGCGCCTTACAACCTCACGTCGATGAGTTTTTCAACTTCATAGGAATCCCTGTGCTTGAGGGCTACGGACTGACCGAGTCGTCACCGGTGCTAGCTGTGCGCACTTGGACGAACCTGGTTATCGGAACTGTCGGTCCCTTCTACCCGGAAACAGAAATCCGAATCGTGGATCTTGAGAGCGGGCGAGTGCTGTATCCCGACCGCTCGCGGGCTGATCAAGGTCGTGGGCGTGCAGGTGAAATTCATGCCCGCGGACCTCAGATCATGCTGGGCTACTACAAGGATCCCGAGGGCACGGCCCGCGTCCTTCACGATGGCTGGCTGAAGACCGGCGACATTGGAATGGTGACCTTCAACGACTGCTTGAAGGTCGTTGGACGTTGCAAGGACACCATTGTGCTACTCAATGGCGAAAACGTTGAACCGCTTCCCATCGAATCCAGGCTGACCCATTCTTCATTGATCGATCACTGCATGCTGGTGGGCCAGGATCAGAAACATCTCGGCGCGTTGATTGTGCCCGCCCTCGACGGCTTTCGAAGCGGCGGATTGCTCGCCGCGAATCTTGTTGAGCTCGCCGCCAGTCCCAAAGCTCGAAGTATCATGGAAAGTGAGATTCGCAGACTCATCAGCCTGGAAGCAGGTTTCAAGAGCCACGAACGCATCGCCGACTTTCGTTTCGTCACGAAACCATTTGAAGTCGGTCAGGAAATGACAGCTACTTACAAGCTGAAACGTCACGTTATCGCCAAGCAGTATGCTTCTCTAATCGACGAGATGTTTCTCAAGCAGCACGCCATCCGCTCGGCTTAGAACGATCCCCACGGAGCGTTCCGAAAAGTCGAACCCTACTCGCTCGGGATCCGACGCAATACGACCGGGGCCGCCGAGCAAGCCCAAGCGCTGCATCAACGCTCGGCGGTCGAGCGGCGTAGCGTATGGATGGTCACCTCTGAAGGACAATTGAAGCGCGCTGGAACACCACTCGCACCAGTTCCGCGCGATGTGTATCCGAGCAGCGACCCATGTTGCCAGGGTCCGGCCAAGAACCGTCGCGGAACCGGCGCATTTCCAATGATTGCAAATCCGCCTGGAAGGCAAAGCTGTCCACCATGCGTATGTCCGCTGAGCATGAACGCAAAACCAAGCTTCTCCGCGTCGACATAAGTCTCGGGGCTATGGCTTAGCAATATCGCGGTCTCGTCCGGCGGAACCTGCTGGCGAGCTTTTCTCAAATCGTGCGTATGGAAAAAGTGCGGGTCATCGACGCCGCAAATCCAAAGGCGGGCGCCCTCACGCTCAATGGGTTCGGCCTCGTTGAGGAGCACGGTAAATCCAATGGCCTCCAGGAAGGCCACTTTCTCGATAAAGTCGTGATTGCCTAGGATGGCGAAACGCGGATCGCGAACGTGAAGCGCAAGGCGTCCCATCAGCTCCAGGGACTTGTCGTGCTTTTGGGCAATCTTGTTATGATAGTCGCCGGTCAAGACCGCGACGTCGTACTCGAGGCCATCAATCTTCTTGATGATGACATCCACCAGGGCGGTATCCAAATCGAGGTGGAGATCCGCCAATTGCATGAGTCGAAATCCGTCAAACTGGGGAGGCAACTGCGGCAAGATCACATCGTTTTGCACCACTTGCACATCGAGGAAGTTCCGCTTGCCGACCTGGTCGAGGCCAGCGAGCTCGAGCGAATGCCAGACGAGCGCGTCCATCGGGATGATTCCCTCAAACATGAAGAAACCCTTGCCCTGGTGAACTTCGCGAGCCCAGAGGCTGGCTTGCTTGCGAATTCTTCTCTCGAGTGTCTTCCTGCCCATGCGCTCAGCCAGCTTCCGATAGTCGGTATGACCCGCCGCCTCTGAAGGATCCATCATTACTTTTTAGTAGCAGGAGCGAAATTCCTGCCGCTCACAAGCCGAAAAAAGTTGTTTTTCAAGTTGGCTCTTCGAAATCTCTTGTGCAATGCGGCGCTTCCTCCTGACAACGTGGCTTCTTCTCTTCGCTTACGACTCGCCAGCGGAGACTCCGCCACCAGCTCCGCTGGAGACTCCGACGGTATCCGCGACAGCGGATCCCTCCCCAAACCCGGTTTCGATCATGCCAGCTCCCTCCCCG
>DATDKN010000088.1:0-2490 GCA_036519995.1 Terrimicrobium sp.
AGTCGGAACCCCTGGCCTTTGCCAGTCCTTACGGTTGTTCGAAGGGCACCGCGGACCAGTACATACTGGACTACGCAAGCAGCTATGGCCTGCAAACAACCGTGCTGCGCATGAGCTGCATCTATGGCCCACACCAAATGGGCACCGAGGACCAAGGATGGGTCGCTCATTTCTTTCGACAGGCGATGGAGGATCTACCGATCACCATCTATGGCGATGGCCGGCAAGTCAGAGACCTCCTTTTTGCGGAAGATCTAGTTGATGCTTTGCTTTTGGCTCGCGAGCGCAGTCGCTCCGAGGCAGGCGAGGTCTTCAATATCGGCGGAGGTCCCGGCAACACGGCGAGCATCCGGGAAGTTTTGTGTATGATCGGCGAGTTTCAGGAGCGCGCTCCCAAATTGAAATCCGGAGAGTGGCGGACCGGAGATCAAAAATACTACGTGACCGATTTTTCGAAGTTCAAGGAGGCGACGGGCTGGTTGCCAGCCACTACCCTGCAGGAGGGCATGCGTAGGCTACATTCCTGGATTCGCGATCACCACTATTGCTCCACAGCGCAAACCTTAGCGGCTTAGTTAGTCGTTCATGAAGATATTGATGACGGCCGATGGCCTCGGGGGCGTCTGGAACTACGCTTTGGAGCTCGCTCGAGGGTTGCAGCCTTATGGCTGCTTTGTCCACCTTGTCGTATTCGGAGGCAAGCTTAGCAACACGCAGCGCGTGGAACTAAGTCTGTGCGAAAACGTCTCCTGCATGGAGTCCGATCTCCGTCTCGAATGGATGGATGACCCTTGGGAAGACCAGCAGGTCGCCGCCGATCTCATCTCGGAGATTGCCAGCGAAGTCAAACCGGACGTAATTCATTTCAATGGATATGCGCTCGCGTCGAGAGCTGACTGGCAAGTGCCGGTTATTATCGGGGCGCACTCATGTGTGCTTTCGTGGTGGAAAGCGGTAAAGCGGGAACCGGCACCCTCCTGTCTCGGTCGCTACCGCAACGAAGTCGCCGCCGGCCTGGCGGCGGCAGACGCGGTCGTCGCTCCGACCCAAGCTCTTCTTTCCGTTCTTGAGGAAATTTACCAGGTCGACTTCCACGGTTTGGTCATCCGCAATGGGGTCGATCCGAAGCCCTTCAGAGCTTGCCACAAAGTCGGCCAAATTCTTTCGGTCGGTCGCGTATGGGACGAGGCGAAGAACATCGCGCTTCTGGATTCCATCGCGCCAGAGGTTGCTTGGCCGATCCTGATCGCCGGCGACGCCGCCTCTCCGGTGTCGAATTGTCGATCGTCGTTCTCGCACGTTCGCATCCTGGGAAAGCTTAGCCACTGGGCGGTATGCGAGGAGATGAGTCGCACGGCGATCTACGCTGCACCCGCTTGGTATGAGCCGTTCGGCCTGGCGGTGCTGGAGGCCGCACTTTCGCGATGCGCACTGATATTGGCGGATATCCCAACCTTCCGGGAGCTCTGGCAAGATGCGGCAATGCTCATCGAGCCGAGCGATGCTCGCTGCTGGAAGGCTGCATTCAGCAAGATGCTCGAGGACGGAGCTGCACGAGGGTCACTGGCGGAAGCCGCTCGCAAACGGGCGCTGGCCCTCAATCGTCAGCTGATGTCGAGCTCCTACTATCATCTTTACCGCGAGCTGGCGAAGTTCCAGTCCGCTGAGGCGCAGAGTGCGACATGAAAATAGCTTTGTTTGGCTCAAGTCTTCTCTCGTCATACTGGAATGGTGCTGCGACTTACTACCGAGGGATCATTCGTGCTCTAAGCTCGCGTGGCCACGACATCACCTTCTATGAGCCGGATGCTTATGATCGGCAGAAATACCGCGATATCGAACCTCCCTCCTGGGCGAAGAGCGTTGTTTATCAACCGACGGAGGAATGCGCGCTCGCAGAAATTGAGAAGGCGCGCAGCGCGGACCTCATCATCAAGGCGAGCGGTGTCGGAGTTCTTGACGAGTTCCTTGATGCCGCTGTTCTCGATCTAAGTTCTTCGCGAAGTCTGGTCGCATACTGGGATGTCGATGCTCCGGCGACGCTCGAGCGGGCCCAGACCAATACAACCGATAAGCTCAGGGCCCTCATCCCGCGCTATGATCTGATCCTTACCTATGGGGGCGGTGCGCCTGTGGTGGACAGCTATCGTCAACTCGGCGCGCGCGCCTGTATCCCCATCTACAACGCCTTGGATCCCGAGACCCACCATCCCGACGGCGTCCGACCGGAATATGCGGCGGATCTTTCATTTCTCGGTAATCGTCTTCCCGACCGGGAGGCGCGGGTTGAGCACTTTCTGCTCCAGCCCGCCTATTCCCGCCCGGAGCGTTCCTTTCTTCTCGCAGGCAACGGATGGCACGACAAGAATCTTCCTCCCAATGTCCGCGCGCTCGGTCACGTGTTCACGACCGATCACAATTCTTTCAACTGCAGCGCGCGAATTATCTTGAACATCAACCGCGACAGCATGGCCCGATTTGGATTCTCTC
>DATDKN010000089.1:0-4741 GCA_036519995.1 Terrimicrobium sp.
GAGCACGGCGTTGGGGCCTGCGTGGACGGAGTCATCAATCATGCGCGTAAAATGAACACCTAGGAATGGAAAATCGGGATTTGGCACTGGGTAAACTAACGTCCTTACGAGATACCGCTTTTCGGGCACCAACTCGTGGTACTCGCCACGGAACGGGACGATTTTCGCACCCGGGTCGAGGCCACTAAAGCGGGCCACGCGATCGCTAAACAAGCCGGCGCAATTAATAACGAATCCGGCCTCAAACTCTCCGTGAGGTGTTTCGATGACTTGAATCCCATTCACCTCGCACAAGCGGTTAACGCGCGTGTCGGTTTGCACCGTTCCACCCTGTGATTTAATCAGTTCAACATATTTCGCAGAAACCTCCCGGTAGTTGACGATTCCCGTTGACGGAACTTTAATGCCAGCGAGGCAGCGCACGTGCGGCTCAATTTCCTGCACTTGTTCGGGCGCGAGCCGCGCAACGGCGAGCCGGTGATCGAGGCCGCGATGAAACAAGCTGTCGAGGAGCGGAAGTTCCGACCCTTTGGTGGCAACGATCACCTTTCCGCAGACTTCATGCTTGATGCCGTGCTCGCGGCAAAACTCGACCATTGAGCGGTTGCCTTCCCGGGCGAACCTGGCTTTCAGACTTCTGGGCTTGTAATAAATACCTGAATGGATGACACCGCTGTTTCGGCCAGTCTGGTGTTGCGCAAGATCCTGCTCCTTTTCCAGGACGAGGATGCTCGCCTTGGGATGCTTATTGCCCACGGCCATAGCCGTCGCCAGTCCCACGATTCCACCTCCGATGATTACATACTCATGCATGGATAGAATTTGGGCCCGGCGAATTTATCGCAGGCCCGCCACGCAGCTCAATTCGCTGTTCCGAGTAGCACTTTCCGGCAGCAAAAAGCCTCCGCGTAACGGGTGGGTGAGGCGGCCTCGGTGGCCCGCAGCCGCATCAGACCATAAAACAAGTCCTCAGAGAACCACTGCTTATTCTGCTGCGTGGTAAAGTACCGCATCAGGCTGTTCACCTTCTTGCGCGCCTGGGCATCGCTCAACGGAACAAAGAAGTTTGGTGATCGCAGGTCTGCATCGTACTTCGGGATCTCGTACTCGAGGATGAGGTGGTTTCGGAAGGTGTTCCACGTCAGCTCGCATACCAGGCGGTGGTCCTGGTGAAGATCGTGCCGACAATGAGTGAAGATCACATCAGGCGTGAAGACTTTCTTGAGTTCCTCGAAGCATTCTTTGACCGGCGGACCGAGGTAGGGAAGGAATCCATCTCGAAAGGATTTCACCACGACAGTCTTCTTGCGCGCCCGCCCGAGGAACGCGCTGGCGCTGCGTCTGGCTTCCTTGGTGCGTTCCGGGTTGGCACTGAGAACGAGCCAATAGAACTCGATTCGGTTCGACTTCTCGATGAGGCTACGGATCGTTCCCCCGCATCCGATTTCAATGTCGTCGCTGTGCGCTCCAAGGCATAGCACCCGCTTCACGCGATCCAGATTGCACGCAATCACTTCTTGATTTCGTGCTGATGATTCCACACCACCCAAGGCGCACTGCCCCGGCCAAAGACGTCTTCAAGGTCCTGCTTTTCCTTGAAAGTATCCATGCAGGCCCAATAGCCCTCATGCGGGTAGGCCATCAACCGGCCGGCGCCGATCAGCCGGCGGAACGGTTCTTCCACCAGCTCCTCCCCGTCGTGCAGGTAGTTAAAAACTTCCTGCCGCAAAACCATGAATCCACCGTTCATCCGCGCCCCGGATTTCGCGATGTGCTCGATGCTTTTCACGACTCCGCCCGGCTCCATATCGATCAGATGGAAGCTGGCCCGCGGCCTCACACTCACAAAGCAAGCGATATTTCCGCTATCTTTGAAGGATTCGATGACCGCAGGCAGCGGCACGTCCGAAAGTCCATCGGTGTAGTTCGCCAGGAACATCTTCTCCCCTTGCAGGTGCTTCTGGACGGCCTTCAAACGCTGGCCAATGTTCGAGGTGAGCCCTGTGTCCACGAACATGATGTTCCAGTCATGGATGTCGCTGCTCAACAGCTCCAGGTTCTTACCTCCCTGGGTCAGCACGAAGTCATTGGACAGACACTCGTTGTACTCCAGGAAGTATTGCTTGATGGTATCTGCCTTGTAGCCGAGGCACAGGATGAAGTCCTTGTGCCCGAAATGGGCATAATACTTCATCACATGCCAGAGGATGGGGCGGTAGCCGATTGGCACCATGGGTTTGGGCAGGGCTTCGGAGAATTCGCGCATCCGCATCCCCATGCCACCACAAAACAGCACTACTTTCATGGACTCCTTCCTCTCATATCATGATCGAAGATTGATTCGCTGCTCCAACCAGGTTTCACCCCGGAAGTGGCGGTATTGCTCTGCGCGCAAGCCGTCCGCGAGCCGGTTGGGCGGCAGTTCCACCTGATCATATGTGATGACTTCGTCTTTCCGGATATCGCGTGTAAGTTTGCAGCCCTCCACGAGTCCTTCGGGCAAATAGCAGTTCTTGCTCATCTCGTCCGCGTTGACCGCCTCGCCGTAGGTCATGTACATGCCGTAGTCATCCAGAACCTCGCCGGTTTTCAGGTCGCGTTTGGCCACGGCGCAAACTTCCACGACCGGCCCTCCGAGCGGCTTGGCCACGGAATCGCGGAACAAGACCGCTCGCGCAATGGCGTTGGGCACTTCGAAATGCACCAGATGGTAAGGGACAAAAAACGGGAACAGCGGTCCGTCTCCCATCTTGTAGAGACTCAGGTAATGCCCCTGCTTCGGGTCGGCGTGCTCGGCCAGACAATAGACCTTCGTCAGGGGCGTGCCGACCACGTAATCTACAATCCCACCGAGCCTGCGAAGCTCTTCAATATCATAGAGCTTGCCGATTTTCATCACGTCGTCTTTGTACTCGGCGCCCTGGGACATGCCGCGCGATTTCACAACCATGCCGGTTGCGTTTGCCACGATCGCCTGCTCGAAGCTGATTTTCGACCCGTCGGCAAAGCTGGTCACCATCGCAGGATTCTGCCCCCACTTCTCGGCGAAACCCTTTTGCGTACTCGGATTGCGGTAGGGATCCTGCAGCCCCTTGATGTTACCCATGACGCGCGGCGTGAGGCCGAGGCCCTTCACCCAGCGATACAGATTCATCTGCAAGCCTGGTTCGTCGCCGTCGCATGCTGAGAGAATGACTCCATGTTTATCGGCGTAAGTCTGGAGAATCGGGCCGATGGTCGCATCGAGTTCTGCATTCATCAGCACAACGTCTTTGCCGTGTTTGAATGCCTCGAGCAAAACGTGCGCGCCGAACTCGACAGAGCCGGTCGTGTCCACTATTAGATCCACCTGCTCCGAGCGCGCGAGCAACATGACATCCTGAGTAAAGACTGGCTTTCCGTCACGGATAGCATCGTCCAACTGGCTCTGCGTGATAGCTTCGATCGGATTCTCTAGACCGGAGTAATTCAGGACATGGATCGCCTTCTGCGGTTTGCGGCTGTAGATGGCCACCATGCTCATTGCGGGGACGCTGTTCACAATTTGGTTTGTGAGCCCTTGCGCCATGAACCCGCCGCCCAGAATCGCAATCTTGATCGGGTTGCCCTGCTCCGCCCGTGCTTTCAACGCGTTATCGACAATAATCATGAATCGCTTGCTCCTGGATGTTTCATTTTAAATGGTCATGCGCCGCCTGAGCTCTGGCTCGATGTGATCCAGCAACTTGAACTTTTGGTCCTTGTCCGAAATTACCGTCACCGGCAGTGGCCACTGGAGGCCGAGGCGCGGGTCGTCATGCATGAGGCCGCTCTCACAATCAGGCGCATAGAACTCGCCGACCTGGTAGCTCGTCTCCGTGCTGTCGCGCAACGCCTGATAACCGTGCGCGAAGCGCTCTGGCACGTAGAGGGCGCGGCCGTTCTCCTCGTTCAACTCGACGGCAATGTTCTGGAGGTAGGTCGGGCTTCCCGGCCGCAGATCTACGATGATGTCGAGAATCGCGCCGCGTGTGCAACGCACGAGCTTGGTCTCCGCCGCTGGGGGAAATTGGAAGTGCATTCCGCGCAGCGTGCCCTTCTTAAAGTTGTACGCGACATTTGCCTGCGCGATAACCGGCTTGAGTTCATGAGCGGCGAATTCTTTCTGGCAGAAGGCGCGTGCAAAAAAGCCTCGTGAGTCCTCCCTGCGTTCAAGCTCAATGATGTAGGCTCCCTCGAGTTTTGTTTTAGTGAATTGCATGAAAGATTCTAGATCTTGTTATCCGCCCGCACGGCCACGACCCCATCTTCATTATCGTGATCTGCGAGGATTGATCGTCAGTGAAGCTGTTGTCACGCTCGCCACCCGCCTCATTCGCGGAATGCAGGCTTCGACCCCTCCGTTGAGGTGGCTCGCGCAGATTACAAGAAGATGAAGGCCTTTCCTCAGCATGGATGATATTTGTTTTGCGCTTTCGTCGTCTTGGCGGTCGGATTTCGACCCTACGTCAATAATTGGCACGCATCTCCAAGCTTGATCAATCAGGGCGGCCAGTTTCTAGTCGCTTCCTTTATATTTTCTACGGGAATTGCAGTGCGAAGTTCTCGAAAATGTGAGGCAGCGTAGCGCACGCGTTACCCAATCATTCGCGCGCAGCCCGAGTTACGATTCGCGAATCACCATTTTCACCCTTCACGAAATTGCCGACAGGCTGTGGTGGCAGGCGTGCCGGCTGCGAACCGCAGAACAAGGGAGCATGTC
>DATDKN010000090.1:0-3033 GCA_036519995.1 Terrimicrobium sp.
CGCGGAGAATTACTGACGGAGCTTTTGGAGGATCTCAACAACTGATCCGCCACTAGAATTGTGCGGAGCTTTCATTTAAACCGCTGCAAGCCGACGGATGAGTTGCATTGCTCGAAAACGCAAGGCATGTGAGTAGTGTGATTGGGCAGCTCGCAACACTGAAACTTTCTCTCTATGCAGCGGTGCCCGCACAGCCGATCAGCGGACCTCCAAGGCCGTTGACTCTCCTTATCGGGCCAGCTAGGCTTAGGAGAACTCCTTAGAATCTCATGTGCCAGCAATGTGATGCTTCTACGGCTGATCATGCGTCAGGTGTTCCCCGCAGAAATTTCCTGAAGTTGGCCGCAGCCGCAGCCGCCGGTCTCGCGTTACCGCGCTATACCGTGGCCGCGGAGAAAGCCGCGCCGCCCAAATCCAGCAATGTGCTCTCGGCAGGCGCGGCGTTCGACCGGTTGCTTAAAGGCAATACGCGTTATGTCAACGGCGCGATGAAAAGCCACGATTTTATTGCTGAGCGTCCCGCCCTTGTCATGGGCCAGAATCCTTTTGCCGGCATTCTGAGCTGTGCCGATTCACGTATCGCTCCGGAATACGCCTTCGATACTGGGCGAGGTGACCTCTTCGTGTGTCGCGTTGCAGGCAATTTTGCGAACAAGGATTCTATCGCCAGTTTTGAATATGGCGTGGCTGTCTTGGGAGTTCCGCTGATCCTGGTCCTTGGGCACGAAGCCTGCGGAGCCGTGGACTCCACCATAAAGGCCGTGAAGGAAGGCGCGACATTTCCCGGCCACATTCCGTCCCTGCTCAATGCCCTGACTCCCGCCGTGAAATCCTCGATGAACCAGCCCGGCAGCCTTCTGGATAATTCGATCCGCAAAAACGTTCTCCTCAACGTCGAAAGGCTCAAATCCGCCGGGTCGATCCTGAGCAAGGCCGTGGAGGGAAATAAACTGCGAGTAGCCGGTGGGCTCTACCATCTCGAAACCGGTCGAGTCGAGATTGTGGCCTGATCTAGGTCGGAGAAGCTGAATTCGCTGGCAAAAGCTATGTCAATAATGCCTTGAATGGCTTTCGAACTGTCGCTGCTACCCGCGGTGCATTAGTTCTAGGGTTTCGACGGCCTACTCCAGTTGATGAAAATTGCCCATAGCCTCGTTGCATTTCTGATTGTCGTTCTCGTTGAAGGCCAACGGAAGGCAGTGGCTGAAAACATCGAGATCAAGTTCGTCGTTAAAGAAGCTGAGGTGGAGAAGGCGATCCAAGCGCTTGCGCTCGACAGGAGGACTCCCGAGAGGAAAACGATTCACTTCTTCGACACGAAAGACCTCTCGCTCTTCAAGCAGGCAGGCACCAGCGTGATTCTTCGGGCACGGACTAGCGCCGGTGAAGAAGAGGGCGAGACGACGGTCAAGCTAAGGTCGAAAGGCGCTTTGGAAATCGAGGAGGAATGGATGCAAAAGAGGCGCAAAGGCGAGAAGCTCGATCAAAAGTTCGAGAAGGATCAGGTGGTGACGAAACCAGCCGTGGAGGCGTACTCACTCGACGACAAGGAGGATTTCCAGGCGATTCAAGAGGCTGTCGCCGGGAGACAATCCGTGAAGAAGATCTTCTCCGTCAATCAGGAGGATCTCGTCGAGGCCAAGACCAAGCCGAGGCTCGATTGGAATAAACTCCAGGCGCTCGGCCCGATCAAGGTGATGAAGTGGGAGTTCGAGGCCCAAGGGCTTGAAGTGGTTGCCGAGCGCTGGGACTTCGGCAATCATGCGCCAACATTGGAAGTATCAACCAAGGTGGAGGCATCAGACGCCGAAGAGACGAAGAAGAAGCTGGTCGCTTTTCTCCATGACAAGGGACTTCGACAGGATCCGCATCCGGAAACGAAGACCAAGGAGGTCCTCGAATATTTCTCTTCCAGAAATTGAGCTACCCTTGGCCGACTCGGCGGGTGCGCCGCCTGCGCGCTGTAGCGGCCGTGTCCCCACGGCCGAGGGCTCCTCCGACGGTGGAGGCACCGCTACCCGATCGATCGGCGATGGAAACACCGCCGCTCCAGCAACGATTTGCGAGGTCTTTCCGGAAAGTTATACGATAACCACGTTGGTCAGTCGACCCAGAGACGACGACTAAGCTGGTCGCTTCCAGAAATTGAGGTAGAGTAGATCGGAAGTGGAGGTGCCTCGAGTGGCAGCGCGGGCATTCCGGACCGTCAGTCGGCCGGAGCATGAAAATTTATCTTCCGCCGACATTCTCTGGGAGGGCTTGAGGAAAAGCGTCCACTCTTTAAGAATTTCCATCATCCTGGATGCGGACGAGTCTTCACATCCTTCCGTCCCGGCCGGATGGTTTCTAGGCTCTCCTAACTGCATTCGAAGTCGGAGAGACTAAGATCGCAGGAAACTGCTCGTTGGCCCAGCGATGCAAGCTCGAAGAAGCGACGAAAATCGAACGGGGCTTTCCGCATGATTTCCTGATTAACGATTTTGTGCTGCGGGCTGTTCGGTGAGTGATAATGCGTCCATCGATAATCACCGCGATAAGGCGAACGTAGATTCGCCGCGAACAAGGACGCGGGGCTCACCTTCACAGCGCCGCGAGCCACAATGCGGTCGCAGCCAGAAGCACGCCCATCGCAACGTTAAAAATTCGCATTCGCGAGCCGACGCTGAGCCAGTGCCGCAGGGTGGAGCCAATCCACGCCCAGGTGATAAGACTGCCCATTTGCAGCCAGCGAAAACACGATGACAATAACTGCAATGCTGACGAACGTCGCAGGGTTTGTCATGAACGATCCCGCGGTCGTCGCCGCGAGCATCCATGCCTTCGGATTGGCATACTGAAACGCAGCAGACTGCCAGAACGAAAGCGGTTTCATGGTGGTCCCTTCGGACTCTTCGCCGATCACATTCGGGCGCGCGAACTGCCAGGCGATGAAAAGCAGATAGGCAATGCCGGTCCACTTGATCAAGGCTGCGATAAATGGATAGGTGAGCAAGAGAGCCGCGACGCCGACAGCGCCGGCGATCAGCATGCTTG
>DATDKN010000091.1:0-7282 GCA_036519995.1 Terrimicrobium sp.
CCCGAGTTATCTGGGATTGATCATCATGGGGTTCGGGTGGGCACTGACGTTTCGTTCGGGAGCCGGGGTGGTCCTCGCAGGCCTCGTCATCCCGCCGATACTTGCACGCATCCGGTCGGAAGAGTCTCTATTGCACTCACAGTTTGGCGAGGAATACGACAGCTACCGCCGCCGCACCTCGCGGCTCATTCCCGGCATCTATTAAGGCGTTCCCGGACCGGATACCGACCGCATGGCTTCTTGCCGAAGGCGGTGGCAACTGCGTCGAAACGGCGCTCGCGAATCTTCAGGCATCGAGAAATCTTACCCGGGCGTCCACGCCCTCAAGGGTGGGCGCGGAGCCGATTGAAACACTCTTCGCGCCAGTGAGATCTTTCCGCTTCGCGCCTATGCTATTTGAG
The DNA here is from genome assembly GCA_036519995.1 of Terrimicrobium sp. Classification (GTDB taxonomy): domain Bacteria; phylum Verrucomicrobiota; class Verrucomicrobiia; order Chthoniobacterales; family Terrimicrobiaceae; genus DASTFP01. The sequence continues at coordinate 402 of DATDKN010000091.1, forward strand.
TTACTGGCGCTAATAATACCGGCGCGATGCAGGAAGCATGCTAGGCAAACATTTCTTGACGACATATGAGGGGTTGCGCCTTTCATCGGAATCTTGGCAAAGTCGCGCAGTCTCGCACCGCAAAGATCACCGAGATGATTTTAGCGCAGCATGCGTCACTACCTCAGCTAATTATCTCTGGGGACCTTTCAACGCTTACTCTCATCTCTCCAGCGGCTAGCGGATGTGCTCAACCAGCCTTTGTATCCCAAGCCCAGAACCCGAGGCCAGCTTAAGGGAGGAGCCGTTTATGTCCCAGAAAAACTCAGCGCAAACGTGCCTTAAGTTCCGCTCACGCAGATTGTTAGTTTCAATCCCTCGGCTGCAGCGATCCACGTCGTTTGGACGTCAACGACAACAAAAACTCGCCGAATGCTTCGCAGCATGGTCGATGTGATCGAAATTTCCAAATTCCTCGTGCGCGTACGCTATACTTAGCACCCCTTAGCGGAGCCAACCCTTCCATTTGATATATACGAGTGGAAGCAAGGCGCCGACAAGAGTGAGGATAACAGAATAGATGAAGCCGTGCTCCCAGGAGAGCTCAGGCATGATGGCAAAATTCATGCCGTAGAATGTCGCCACCAGAGTTGGTGGAAGAAACACGGCTGTAATGATCGTAAAGATCTTAACGATTTGATTCTGCTTGATATTGAGAATGTTTGTTACCGAGCCCTGCAAATAGCGGATTTTGTCGTGCTCAAAGGTAAAGTGTTCCTTCACGCCGGCGATATCGTCGATAAGCTCATTGACCAGGATTTGAAGTTCCGCTTCCGTTTCGTTGCTGACTTCAGTGCTGAGGTGTCGGGCGGCACGAGAAAGCGCGAGTTGAGATTCCAGGCATCGCGAGACCAGTTCCTCTTGATTATTAAGGTCGAGCGTCGCCTCAGTCAGGTCGACAACGCCCAACTCAGCTCCCTCTTTTGAATAGCCGGTAGAGATTTGCGCGATATAGCGTGTGGTTCCCTCCAGAATGCCTGAGATATGCTCGACGGTTCGTTCGGCCTGATCATTTATGGCCTGCAGGAGAACCCGGAGCAGGTTTTTGGCAGCCATGGCCCAGGCAGGTCTACGCTGTAGCCGTCGCACCGCCAACTCGATCGCGGGACAGGAGTTCGTGTCACGCATGGTCACCAAAAAATTTTCACCCAAGATTACCGTCAACTGGCAGACGAACGGTTCGTGGCCTTCTTGCGGCGAGACCGATGACACTCTCATGTAGAGGTATGTCGGCTCTTCAACGATCCCCCCGGTGCGCGGCCGAAAGTCGATCGCAAATCGGCGTGAGACAAGTTCCAGTTCTGTGGCGGAAGGTGCAATCAAATCGATCCAACAGGTTCGTTCAGAGATCTCGTTCAGTTCGTTCTTGATAACGACCTCCTCATTTTCGCGGTAAATCTGGCGGAGCATGGAGCGTCCTAGGGCGTTTGGATTTCGTTGCCACCTTCCTGCACTTCGGTGTGAGCGGGAGAGGAGGTCTTGGTTTCCTGACCCTCCGGCTGAAGGTAGTGGACAAGAACGATGACCGCGCTGAGGAACAGATACAAGACGACGACCGCGGCAATAATCTCGTTTTCGAGATTCATTTTCTTGCGAATGCTTATGTCACTCCGCACGGCGCTGGCAAACAGATCGTCTTGTGAACGATCGTTGAAGAGTGAACAAGTACAAAAGAAGGCCGGAGAAATTTCCCCATTCACTCTCCTTTCTTTAAATTGCCACGATTGCACCGCCCGCATGCATCTCTCGACAGGTAGGAGCCTAGCTTAGCTACTACCGTTCGTCAGGCTAGCGAGTCGTGCCGCTCTGTTCGCAAATTGCGGGCGCTTCCGCCTTCGCATAGCGAAGAGTACGGACTGACGGTCGGTGCGAGGCTCACGCAACGAAGTTGGACCCACACGGTCGCTCTCCGACCTCACCATATCGTGCAAAGCGCAATCAGCGCGAAGAACAGGAGCGGAAGACCGAGCCCTGCGAGTCGGTCGAGGCGTGTCACGCGGTCCGGTTGATTTGCGAGAAGCGTCGCCTGTATCGTGCTGATCAGAATCGCTAAGGTGATACAAAAGTAGGTGACCAGAAACATCCAGCCCACCACGGTGAGATAGGAAACCTGCGGGAGGTTAAAGCTCACCGTGAACTGCATGGCGATGCACGCCAGCAGAGCTGTTAAACCGATACCGATGCGATCGTGGAGATTTTCTATGTCAACCGCGAAGATCGCGCACGAGATCAGGAAGATCAGCATTACCGGTGCAAAGACCGTCCACAAATAAAAGATCGGCCGTCGCTTTACTTCAATGAGCGCGGCGAACTCGGAGTACGACTCGGCGGGTGCCCAGCCAGTGAGCTCGCGCCGTCGCACCTCGGACGAAACCTTGCTGACGTCGAGCTCTTCGTACGTACGTCTCACGATCAAACGGGAATCCGGTATTGATAAACTCGAGCTGCGGCCACCACATTGTCTGCAGTTGCTCGACGGCGGCTTCCTCGAGAAAGCGCTTTGGCTCGGTCCCAGCAAAGGCGAGTCGCGGATCGTGCCAGCGGAATGTCAGGTAGAGGTCGGCCTCAAAGGTCTCGCTGCGCTCGGCAGCTCCGGACAGATTTGCGAGGAAAAATCCGGTCGCGACCTCGAGCGGCAGCTTGCTCGGCGGCAGCCAGGTTTCATCTGCCGTTACCGTGCAGCGGAGAGACAGGAAAATAGCGGCGCAATAGAGGAGCAGGGTTAAGCGATCTTGCGCGCAGCGCGCCGATTGGCCGACCACAGATGGCTTTTGAGTCGCCGGATCGTTGGCCCGGGCTCCGGAGCCGAAAGCGACCATTCGCATGCGCGCAGAGTAAAAAACAGATTAGGATGTCAAACAAGGCTTTTTCAAGCACGCTGGAGAACATCGTGGCGCGGCGGCGCCAACTTGCAACGAGTGCGCATTCTCATTTGAGCGCGCACCAAAGATGCCGAAGAAAAAACGGAACTTTTTGGAAGCTTCCGCAGCAAATCGATCGGACCAGACAGGTCCCGTTTAAGTAGAGCTCGGCGGCGCGGTGACGAGTCTCCTGTAGTGTCTTCGATTGCTGGTATGACATCATGCTCTTGATGGCCTCATATAATACTAAGGCATCCCGCGGGCGGAGTTTCACGCTTCGCGAAACGGCGACCGCCCGGGGCGATTTCAAAGATGGTTGAGAACTTCTAACGAGAGAGAGTAGCAGCCAGAACAACGCTGTCGTTGAGCGAGATATGGAGGAAAGAAAAGATTTCTTTGTCACTGCGAAGCTGCAACTGACGTGCGGTCTGCCCGCATAATGAGGCAATCTCAGGCAGATAAGCAAACGGCGGGACCGCCGATTACCCCAAGGACGCAGAGTCTCCGCAACCAAGAATTCTTACCAAGTCCGAGACTGCTTTTCATAGAGAACGCGTCCCCAGCAAGATTCGCAAAAATTCTCGATCGGAGAAGCGTGCATTCTTGCCAAGTCGGACAATGATCAGGTCCATCGAGGGAATCACAATGAGCCGTTGATATCCCGAGCCGACTGAAGCGATCGTGTCCGCGGGCGCATCACGCCAGAGGCAGGTGTCGCGCCAGTCCTGTTCCCACCAGTCGCGCTCTAGCATATCCTCGATATCAAATTCACGCGCATTCGGCCCTGCGGAGCGGTTGTTCCAAAAGCCCATGCCAAATGCCGGATTGGCCTTAGTGCCATGCAGACACTCGGAAAGCGAAGCGCGGCTCAGAACCGGTGCGCCGCCATTTAAAATCAAACGGCCAATCCGCGACCACTGCTCCGCCGTGAGCCGAAAACCCGCGGCGAGCAGCGGATTGCCGGCCCGATCTCTCTTGTATTCCTGCGGACCGAGGCCGAGCGGCCTGAGCACCTTTCGCTCAAGATACTGTGTCGGCGTCTCGCGATAAACGGCTAACTTGCGACGAAAGAGCTCATCGAAGACCTGCAGTGATGAGGGTCCATAGATGAAGCGCTCTCCTGGTATTGCCACGACGGGTAGTCGAAGGGCGACAGCATTTCGGTCGGGCACCGTATCGCCATGCAAAAGCGACATCGGTTCCAACCCAGAGGTAAAATCCAAGAGTTGTCGAATGGTGATGTGCTTCTTGCGGTCTTCGCTTCGCCATTCCTGGATGGTGTCGGCAACGCGTTCGTCCAGCTTGAGAATTCCCTCCGCCTCGGCCGCTAGCGCAGCGAGGACCCAAAAGCCTTTCGTGCCGCTGTAGATTCTGTGCGTCTCCTGGGCTGAATGGGTTCCGGGATAGCTCTCGAAGATCGTCTTCCCATTCTGTATTACTAGCAGCGCAACGCCCCTCCGGGCTGCCGAATATTCTGCGGCTGCTTTCATCGACGCGGCGTCGAGGGCAAAAGCGGACTCGTTTCCTCCAACGAGAGCAAAAGCCATAAGCATCCAAACGAACGCCAGCGCCGTTTGATGAAGTTGCGACAAGACTTGCTTTCGATCTCCGCAAACAAAAACCATTCGAAAGGTGCTTACTCGCGCAAGCCTGAGAGATAAATTAAGGTCCTACATGGGCTTCGATTCCTAAGATAGAAGCGTCCCTCCAGGTTATACCCGTCGCGCGAATGAGCGAAGGTCATAGAAGGAGCGACGCGATCATCCTCGATTTCGCTCCGATCTCGTTTTTGTGACTCACTTCAGCGGTGATAACTTTGCTTCTAGCTTACAGAATGGCGGATTTCTCGAAAGATGAAACGAGGATGATAGATCAAGTTGCATCCGGTGGCGTCGGAAGCGCACTGGCGGTATGACGTTGCCTAGTTCGCCACATCGATGTGATTTTGTGATTAATTTTTGTGTTGAACGAGCTTGGCTTGCACGCCGATGTTTTGGATATGAGAGAGTCACAGCGTGCAACGTTCCCGCGGTGCGGTTTTAGCGAATAGGCCAAATCAATGCAGGAAGATACTCCTCAATCCTTGGCTCTCCCAGAAGCTGCGCAGCGCTCGGGCGTAATTAATTGCGCCTCCTACGCCAATGGCGTGCGCGTCGCCAATGTAGAGATTGCGGACATCAGTGAAGAACTGAAGCACGAAGACCGATTTGTCTGGGTGGGCTTATTCGAACCCGATGAGCAGCTGCTGCGCGAAATCCAGGAAGAATTTGGGCTGCACGACCTTGCCATTGAAGATGCCCATAGCGGGCACCAGCGGCCGAAGCTGGAGCAGTACGGGGATTCTCTCTTCATCGTGCTTCGGACGGCGCATCTGACCGGGGAGCCGCAGCATGTCGAATTTGCAGAGACGCATGTCTTTGTGGGGCCGAGATACGTCGTTTCTGTCAGACATGGCTCGCTAATGTCGCATGTGGGTTTACGCGCACGCTGTGAGGCATCACGGCACCTTCTCGCGAGAGGTCCCGGCTTTGTCCTCTACGCCTTAATGGACTTTGTGGTCGACCAGTATGATCCCATCCTCGAAGCCTTAGAGGAAAAAGTCCTTGAGCTGGAAGAGGTCGTCTTGGATGAGAAATTCATCCAGCAGACGACCAGCCGGATCTACTACCTGAAGCGTGAACTTCTCTCCATAAAACGGGCTGTCTCGCCGCTCGTCGACATCAGTAGCCGCCTGATGCGCTTCGACGTAGAACTGGTGCCAGAAGACACCAAACCATACTTCCGCCACATCTATGATCACGCGATGCGGGTCAACGAAATGGCGGACACGCTTCGCGAAGTTCTCGCGACCGCGCTTAATGCCAATCTCTCGGTTATCTCGGTATCGCAGAACAAGGACACCAAACGCTTGGCGGCCTGGGCCGCGATCATCGCTGCCCCTACGGCGATTGCCGGCATCTATGGCATGAACTTCGAAAACATGCCTGAGCTCGGCTGGCGCTACGGTTACGAGGTAGTTCTCGGGGCAATCGTTCTCTTGTGCAGCGGGCTGTGGCTAGGGTTCAAGCGCTCGGGCTGGCTTTAAGAAAGTCTCTTTTTCTCGGATCCGGAATGCAAACGGCGCGAAGGGATTGATGGCGGGCGGCTGTCCCAAAGTGTCGGGTAACGGTGTCAAAACGCGAACTGCAGGACCCGGTGGCTCTCTCCCGACGGGTTAATTATAGGCCCGAGCTGACGAGCCCTCTATCTCATCAAGATTCTTCGAATTCAGGTCGGGCACGTTCTTGCTGAACGTCCTAGTTCGCTCCTGCCGTTTTGAGCGGCGGGGGTGCCTTTGGGGCTTCCGGAAGTTTTTGCGGTTGGCCAGCGGACGCGGGCTCAGGCATGCGAACAAGCAACCAGGTCTGGATGCGTTCCTTGCCAAAGTGGATCAAGACCGGTGAAACGTCTTGCGTGAGATTCGCAAGACTGGACTCGAAAATCGTCTCGGTTTTGTCGCCGATACGCCACGCGACGCGCTGGCTAGCTTTATCGACCCGGCCCGCGATGGGGAGCGCGTCGTCGGTGAGCACACTCTGGTAGGCGCCGCTGATGACACCTTCACGATTCACGGAGATTTGAAAAAACATGGTCGCGTCGCCTTTCTCCTCCTGCGCAAGCGCGAAGACACCCAGCGGCAGCCACTCCTCGGCCGACTTGGCCACGGAGCGCACCTCTGGCTGCTGGGTCGCGGTCGGCGCCTGAACCGGCGATGCGGTAGGGGACACCGGCGGCGGTTGTTCGGTCGCAGCCGGCACCTGGGCCGGCGACGCGGCAGGGGGCAGAGGGGGCGGTGGTTGTTCGACATTCAGCGCGAGATCGATGACCGGCTCCGAATATTGCTCGGTGGGAATCGGCTGATTGTCGACATAGACTGTGTCGTCCTCATAAACGACGTTCATGCCGTAATCGACGTAGACGGGTTCAGGTGTGACCAGGTCT
>DATDKN010000092.1:0-3605 GCA_036519995.1 Terrimicrobium sp.
CTCCACGTCAAAGGCAACTGGCAGCTCGTCGTCGATAACCTGCTCGATCTCACGCATCTGGCCTTCGTGCACGGGACCACGATCGGCAATCCGGCGCTGGTGGAGCAGGCGCAAGTCAAGGTGCAACGCACGGCGGATGGCGTCACGGTCACCCGCTGGATCATCGACGCGCCGCCGCCGCCGACCTTCGTGAAGGCGGGCGGCTTTACCGGGAACGTGGACCGCTGGCAGATCATCAATTTCACCCCGCCCGCGTTCCTGCGCCTCGACGTCGGCGCCACGCCGACCGGTACCGGCGCCCCGGAAGGCAAGCGCGTCGGCGGCATCGGCATGTGGAATCTCAACGCCATCACGCCGGAGACCGAGACGACCAGCCATTACTTCTGGGGCCAGGCGCACAACTTCGACGTCGGCAACCCGAAGACCACCGACATGCTGGTCGAGCAGATCAGGACCGCATTCCACGAGGATGTCGCGGTGTTCGAAGCCCAGCAGCGCAATCTGCTCATGATCCCCAATCCGCCGCAGACCGACATCAACGCCGATGCCGGCGTGATCCAGGCGCGCCGCATTCTCGATCGGCTCTATCAAGAGGAGCAGGCGGCGAACGCGACCGTGGCGGCGGCGGAGTAGAGGTGACGAGCGGACGGAAACTGGTGTTCCGCGAGCTGGTTCAGCTCGGTCACTTAATCTCAGGAGCAGAGGGCGGCGGCCGTCTAAAGAACGACAAGTAGCATATGCTGGCGCTAAAGAGCCTGCCGAACAAGCTCTTCGGTGATTAGCCGAGGCAGGGATCCCTTCCCTAACAAGCGGAAACGCCCGGCAGCTCTCACCTGCCGGGCGTTCCTTTATAGGATTACCGCGACTGCGAACGACAAGCGTCCGAGCGCGGCGCTAAAGATGACCGTCATTGGGCCCCCTTTCTTGTTGGGTCGGGCTTAGCTGGAATGCCCCAGCGGCCAGACCTAGGTTAGTGATACATGCTGAAATCGATGCTGAAATCTTGCCTGAGCTCCTTCCCGTCTCCGAACCGGGATGCGCCTGGCCGCGCGCACATAGCAACCGCAGTCTCCTTCCAAGAAAATTTCGGAGGCAAAGAAACGCTGGCCGCGCTGTCAGCATCGCCGCTCCCGCCCCTAGATGCTCTGCACTCCCTTATGGCTCTGCCACCGCAAATCGGCGAGTGAGGCCACATACTCGAAGATGGCCTCACCGCGATCGTCCCGCTTGTCGATCTCGAATGCCAACGCCTACATCGAGGCCTCGACGATGGCCACCGACGCGTTTTTCCTGCTCGGTGCGCCTCCAAGTAGGCTATAGGGCTGGCATGGCGGACTCGCAATCGGCGGCCGCTGCCCTATCTCTGATCCATGTCCCCAGAAAGAAAGCAGTCGCCCGTCAAGCTCCAGTCCTGGCGCGTCTCCATCATCGGCAAGCGCGGTGAATATCTCGGCACCGCGGAAGGGCGTGATCGAGAGGGGAGCGAAGCCCCTGCCATCAAGCAATTCCAACTCAGCGACCATCAGCGCACTGGCGGCTCGCGAACCAGATGATCGCCGCGCCATGCAGCAATAGCCATTTAGCCATTGTGCCCGGCATTCATGTGGAGGGCTGCACAACAACTTCCTGAGAGCGGAAAGTTTTTCGAATGAGCTGGATGGTGTGGAAGTTCGGAAAACAGCCCCCTTCAAGCAGTAGTAAGTCTTGCCATGCGGTCTGAGCAGGACATTTTTTTTGATGAACTCGCTGCGCTCTGTGCCAGCCCCGGATACGCGCATGCCATTGCTTACTTCTGCTATCGCGATCACTTTGTTGGATTTGCTGACGAGCTCAAGCCAGAGGATTATCCAAACCTTTTTTCAACCGAGCGTCTGATCCGCACGGAAATTTCAACTCTGATCGGGTTAATGCTACGCGGCCCCCGCGACCTCAACCTTCCAGAGCCCAAGGCGCTTGAGGCTTATGTCGCCCAAACGGAGGTGCTCCTTAACGAACTCCATCAGGCTCTACAGCAACCGATGAGGGCTGAATTAGAGGCCGCATTTGCTGACCGAGCCACAACGACAAGGGTTGACCCATTCGCGAAGGCGGCCGCGATGCGCGAACCGATTTTCTATGGCGCTGAGTCAGCCTGGGGCTCTCAATATCGCGACTTCGCGGTTCAAAGATATGCCCGGGATGCCGACTGGTTACAGAAGAACAAGGGGTTCACGCCGGAAGAAGGCAAGAAGATCATTGCGGCCATCAATGACTTCTTGAACGGCTCGATTCTAGCGACCCTGAAGGCAATGAAGACGCTGCCGCCGGAGCGATGGACTGTCCTCGATGGATTTCAATTCACCGCGGCGGCCATCTCGGCGAAGTCCGGTCTGCCATCTGAGAAGGTCCAAGCCGTCATTACCGCCTTCTCGAATCCAGAGGATGGCAATCCGACCTTCACGTCTTTGAATGCGTTCAATGCGTCGAACGCCTACCCAATTTTGAAGGCCGATGGTGAGAAGCATCTTGTTTTCCTTCAGACGGGACTGAACGAGGCTCTGTACGACAACCCTTTCTACTGGATGATCGTGGACAAGGCTTATTTGGAGACCGCGATGAAAAATCGCGGCCTGTTCACGGAAGAATTTGTCGCCGATCGGTTGGAGCGTGTCTTCGGCGCTGACAAGGTCTTTCGTAACGTTGACATCTGGGACACCAAGGCTCGCAAGAAAAAGCTCGGTGAGATCGATACACTGATTCTAATCGCGGATCGGGCGCTCATCTTTCAAGAGAAGTCAAAAAAACTCACCCTTGAAGCAAGGAAGGGCAACGACCTCCAGCTCCAGGCTGATTTCAAGGCTGCAGTACAGGATGCATATGACCAGGCATTCGAGTGCGCTCAGCACCTCATCTCTGGTGTGGCCGTCTTTACCGATGCCGGGGGCAAAGAGATCTCGATTCCAAGGCCGATCAAGCACATCCATCCGGTGTGCGTTGTGTCAGACCACTATCCGGCCTTGAGTTTCCAGGCACGACAGTTTTTGAACTTCACCGCCACCGAAACGATCAAGCCACCGCTCGTTTGCGACGTCTTCTTCATCGACGTGGTGACAGAATTTCTCGACACGCCATTACACTGCCTGAGCTATCTCGAACTTCGAGCAAGGGCAGCTAACAACGTAATGACCTCTCATGAGCTTACAGCACTCGCGTTTCATCTAAAGCAGAATCTTTGGCTCGGCGAATACGACCTCATTGTGCTTGAGGACGATATTGCGATTGACCTCGACATGGCGATGGCCGTGCGCCGCGAGGGTATCGCAGGTCAGAGAACTCCTCCCGGAATTCTCACGCGGCGGCGCGACACCTCCGTTGGACACATCATTGACGAAATTGAAAAGCAGTCCGATGCAGGCGCGATCGAACTTGGCTTGGAGCTTCTCAAACTTAGCAGCGAAGGCGTGCTCGACGTCAGCCGCTCCATCGACAAGATTGCCGCGATGGCCGCGCAAGACGGCAAACATCATGACGTCACGCTTGCCAACAGCATGGCAGGAACCGGGATCACTGTTCACTGCAACGACCTGCCCCCTCCCTTGGCGGCTCCCAAGCTAAAACGACATTGC
>DATDKN010000093.1:0-4927 GCA_036519995.1 Terrimicrobium sp.
ATCTGCATCCGGGATCAAAAAGAGACCGCCAACCTCCGCATGAGCAATCTGAAAAATCCTCCCTTTCTCATTGCCGATATTGCCAGCGGAAAGCCCGCGCCAGGGGACCGCGTCGTTAAACCTTAAGCCTCCCGCGATCCCGATTGACAAGTTCTATTACGTTCTCCTTAATTCTAATGGGGTTAATCAATAGTCGTGATCGAACTGCAAAGACCTGAAGTCCGGCCCGATGTGGAACGGCTTGCGGACATCATGATGATGCTTCAGCGCTGTTTGATGCTCCGGCTGTCGGAAGAACTTTCCCGAGGGCAGGTCTCGTTTCCCCAATTTTTTCTTCTCGGTCACATTGCCGCTCACGACTTTTTGTCCATGAGCGAAATCGCGGAAAAGATGAACCACTCGACCGCCGCAGCCACGGGCTTGGTAGATCGTTTGGAGAATCTTGGCTACGTTCAACGTTCGCACGCTGCGAACGACCGCCGCAAAGTTCTTGTGAAAATCACCAAAAAAGGAAGTGCTCTCGTTGAAAAAATCCGACAGGACATAGTTACAAATCTCTCGCAAATCATGGATCTGCTGCCCCCCGATGAACAAAAAGCTTGGCTGAGCATCTACGAAAAGGTGCATTCCTACTGCCTAAGCAAACAAAGCTCATGCTCCGAGTGAACATTCTTAAGGCCTGCCTGCCGGCTCTTTGTGCCGTAGCCGCCGTCCTTTCGACACTCGCGCAGAGTACGCAGCTTTCCGCTCCCGGCGCTCTCGAGCCCACCCCCACTCCGACACCCACTCCAACGCCGATACCAGAGCCAACCCCGATGGCGGTTCCCGAGCCTGTGGTGCCAACGCCCTCTCCTCTTTCCACCCTCGCTCCTTTGGCGAGCCCGTCGCCTCTTCCCACCCTGCCACCGCTCGCAAGTCCGACGCCACTTCCAGACGGCACGATGCCCCTGACAGCACCGCCGATGCCTACGCCTGCGCTTCCCGATGCGAGTACTCTTTCAGACCAGCTCAATTTGCCTTTGCCAGCACCGGGCCAACTCCACGAACCAATAGCTCCTGGAAGGGAAACCGACACTCTCAAGGACAGCGAGAAATTGGCGATGCAGCAGAAGATGATGATGGCGGATTTCGAGAAGTCACTGGCCGGCCTGATCGCGAAGCAGCGCAACCCAAATGTGCCAGACATGACGCTGAATGATGCGGTGCAGATCGCGCTCAAGCAAAATCCTGACATTCTCAACGCCATTCAACAGATCCGCATTACGCGCGGACAGCTCATCCAAGTAGCCTCACAGGCGGTCCCCAAGCTGGTAATCAACTCGCAATACCAGCAGCAGCAGGAAGCACTCGCGGCAGGCACACGAGTAAGCCAGGAACCGACCGTGATTGAGGTTCCAAATCCTAATGGCGGCAGGCCCACCATCATTACGCTTGGCGACGGTGGCCGCTCCATCCAAAACCAATCTTGGAACATACAGTTCCAAGCCACCCAGCTCGTCTTCGATGGCGGCGCGACTCTTTACGGAATCAAGGGCGGAAGCGCAGCCTACGACAGCGCATTTTTCAGCCTGCGCTCGACCATTGACAACGTTGTCTCTCAGGTCATCAACCAGTTTTACCAAGTCGTTCTCAACCGGGCTCTCATCGTCGCCCAGGAACAGAACGTGGCGCTGTTGCAGCAGCAGGTCAAAGACCAGCAAAATCGCTATGAGGCGGGCACCGTGCCACGCTTCAATGTCCTCCAAGCCGAAGTGCAGCTAGCCAACGCTCTGCCGCCGCTCATCCAGGCGCAGAACGCCTACCGGATTTCGACCTATCAGCTGGTTCGTCTTTTAGGAATGGACTATCCGAGAGGGCACCCGAGCGAGGTTCCATTTAACGTCGTGGGCACCCTCGGCTACTCGCCGCGCAAGATTGACACCGACGAGTCGATTCGTGTCGCGATTGCCCGTAATCCTTCGCTGAAAGCTCAACGGCAAGCGATCCTTTCGAATGCGGCCAACGTGAACGTCCAAATCGCCGGATGGTTTCCTACCATCAACGCCAACGCCGGGTATGAATTCGTCAACGACATCGCTTCACAGAACATCTCCAGCCATATCGGCGGATGGTTCTTTGGAGCTACCGGCACATGGAATGTGTGGGACGGCGGCCTGACGTACGGAAACGTGATGCAGGCCAAGGCTCAACTCATGCAGGCCAAGAACAACTACGATAACGGCGTGCGCCAAATTGTCCTCGATGTGCAGCAGGCGATTTCCAATCTCCAGCAAGCGCAGGAGACGCTCGACAGCCAAACCGCGAGCGTGGTGCAGGCGACCGAGGCGCTGCGCCTTTCCCGCGAGCGTTTGGATGCTGGCGCCGGCACGCAGCTCGACGTCTTGAATGCGCAGGTGCAACTCCTCCAGGCACAGACCAACGTTCTCCAGGCGCGCTTTGACTACATTGCCGCCATGGCCAGCTACGACCTCGCTCTCTCGCTCGACACACAATATGTCGAAACGTTTGACGACCCGATCGTCCGTCCCCTCAATCCACAGGCGCTCAATCGCTCGGAGCGAAATCGCTTTCAAAAGGTCACCCGCCCGGCAAATCCGCAACCCGCGCTGCCTCGCGCCTTCCGAAAGGAAGATCCGATCGAGCCAATTCTCGAATCGGCGCCCTCCACCTCGAAGCAAAAGAAAAAGAAGACGTCGGTGCGGAGCGGCAAGTAACCGATACGTTGCTGCGCGCGTCGGCGTCTCAGGAGGTGCAACCAGTTGGCCGATCAGGAGTCGCAGCGCTCTGCCCGACGGAGTTCTTTCCCGCCCTTGACGCACTCGCTTTCGTGCGAACGGCGTTCATTCAACGGTGTCCCGGTATTGAGGTTGTTACCGACCGTGAGACGGCACTTACCCGACTCTGGTTAGCTCACCGGCACACGGCGGACGCGTTGGGATTCTCCGGGATGCCGTTCGTGCTCGCCGAGCAGGTCCACGGAAGCGGCGTTGCTCGGGTCGACGCGCCGTCCACAGTTCCCGCGCCCGCCGCGGACGGGCTTATTACTTCACAGCCGCAGCTTTGTCTCGCCATCTACGTCGCCGATTGTGCGGCCGTTTATCTTGCCGATAAGAAAACTCGCTCGATCGGTCTCATTCACGCCGGGAAAAAGGGAGCGCAACTTGGCGTGGTGAAAGAAGCGATTGCGACAATGCAGGAGCAATTCGGCGTCGATCCCCGCAACCTAGTAATGCAGATCTCGCCTTGCATTCGCCCTCCCCATTACGAGGTCGACTTTGCTGCGGATATCGTTCGCCAGGCTCGCGAGGCCGGAGTGCAGGCCATCTTTGACTGCGACACCTGCACTGCCTGCCACCCCGACCTCTATTACTCCTACCGACGAGAAAAAGGCTCAACCGGTCGGCTGCTCGCTCTCGCCGCAATCACTTAATGCATGTTTGGTGGTAATGTCCCCACGATGATCTCGAAATTTCGTCCAGATGCGCCTACAACTCGTCATTTCGGCTCCATCACTTCTTACCACCTGATACCGATGCAGGGATACTGAGGTCTTCCGAATTAAGAGTCGATGCGTTCCAGCAGAGACGGCAGCTCGGGAAGGCCCGCTATCGTGAAGTCCGGTTCAACTGGAGAATGCTCTTCTGATCCGGGAACCTTCAGCCAGATGGAGATGATGCCGGAGTTGCGAGCGCCGCGAATATCGCGTTCCAGGCTGTTACCGACCATCGCAGCTTCGGCCGGAGAGACACCGAGGCGATCGGTGAGATGGAGAAAGATCTCCGGGCGTGGTTTCCCGATGCCATAAACGCCGGAAATTACGATTTGGCTAAAGAGGCTTTCGGTTCCGCTCGCGACAATCTTCTCCCGCTGGAGATCGGGCGCGCCATTGGTCAACAGTCCCAGAGCGTAACGCGAGGATAGTCGGGTGAGAACTTCGAGAGCGTCTGGCATGAGGCGCTGCAACAACCGGCGCTCGCGACCAAAAGCCTCGGCAAGGTCCCGCGATCCTTCGGCACTTTCAATCATCTGCTGACGCAACGCGTGATCGAAAACCTGTTCCCGAAAAGTAAATGCCCACTTTCTTAGGTCGGAAAATTCTCCATCTCCTTCGAATCTTCCCCAGAGGCATTCAAAGGCGCTGATCCCCAAGTCCCGACAGAAGGCATGGCAGGGTCCTGCAGCCCAAAGAACTCTGGCCTGCTCGGCCGCATCGCGAGCAAAACGCGCTTCTTCCGCTCCATGCTTGTCGCGAGCGTATCGCGCGACCGCTTCAAATGCCTCGCGCGAAACGGCTTCGTCAACCATCACCGTGTCGTCAAGATCGAACAAGACCGCTCGTACTGGCATCTGCGGAGCAAAGTTGCATAAGCTGCCAGGCTCAAGACCAAATATCGGAAGGAAGGCATTCTGGTGGAGGTCAACGGGCTGCGCCGCACCCGACTTTCTCGCACCGGCGACGAATTCGAAACGGCCAAATTTTCGGGAGGCACACGCGTCCCGCGTGTCGTCGCCCGCGTCTCGCCGGCGATCGAAGCAGACACGCTCTGACACGAGATTCCCAAACTCTAGCCTTGGCTTCGCCCGCGAGGGCGCTTCCGCGCTGCGCAGTCGAACTGAAGTTCTCATCCCCAACTCGGGTCATTTGATTCCGCTTCGCCGAATTGGTGGAGGTATGGGGATTATCTCGCCTCACGGCGAGCTCTGCATTCTTGGCTTCGCCCGCTAGGGCGCTTCCGCGCTGCGCAGTCGTAGCCACCAACGCTTTCTCTGGCTGTCCAGGAAGTCGAGATCGCGATCGAATTTGGTTATTGCCTCGCCTGCTGGATAGTCCCGAAAATGGATTTCTGCAAATGGCCATGAAAACTCTCCTTGTCCCAGTCGATCTTAGCGATGTCTCAAAGCCTGTCCTCGAAAAGACCGCGGAACT
>DATDKN010000094.1:0-5114 GCA_036519995.1 Terrimicrobium sp.
AGACGTGGCCCGGCGCCGCGGCTTCGTTCCTTGGAATGTGGATCGTTATGATGATGGCGATGATGCTGCCATCCTTGGTCCCCATGCTGTGGCGCTACCGCCAGGCGGTTGCCAGCTCAGGCGAGACGCGACTGGGTCTGCTGACTGTGCTCGTGGGCATGGCTTACTTCCTCGTCTGGACCATGTTCGGAATGGCCGCCTATCCGCTGGGCGTCGCGCTGGCGGCGATCGAGATGCAGCAGCCGGCGCTGGCGCGTGCCGTACCGATCACGGCCGGCGTGGTCTTCCTGATCGCCGGCGGGCTCCAGTTCACCACGTGGAAGGCGCGTCACCTTGCCTGTTGCCGGGAGGCACGGCTGAACGTAATTAAATTGCGCAAATTAGAAAGGCGAGATGATGCGAATTGAAGGAATATCCAAAAGCAAAGTTAGTTTCTTCGTACGGCTTGCCTTCTGGTTTTCACAGCGCCGATTTGGAAAGGTAGCAGATCCGCTAAGGATCACAGGGCATCATCCATGGGTATCCTTCGGCTACGGTTTCTTTGAGTTGGCTGGCGAACGTGCACATCTTGTGGAATCGCGGCTGAAAGACCTCGCACAAATCAAAGCAGCTACTCTAGTGGGTTGCCCATTTTGAATTGACATCGTCTCTGCCGTCGGCAGAGCAGCAGGTATTACCGAAGAGCAGCTTCGCGAACTTTCTGCATACAAGGAAAGTCGGGTATTTTCTCCTCTTGAGAAGCGGGTGCTTGATTACGCCGAAGCTATGACGTTAACACCCGTTGAAGTTCCAAATGAACTTTTTGCTACGCTACGAGAGCATTTTAATGAGGCGCAACTCGTTGAACTGACAGCCGCAATTGCATGGGAGAACTATCGGGGGCGGTTCAACCATGCATTTGGCATAGAAGCCCAAGGTTTCTCTGAGGGTTCATACTGCCCGTTGCCGAGCGGACTAGAGAGATACCCGCCGCGCATAACAGCGCCATGCAGTTCAACCGAACGCGCCCAACAGCGCCTCGTGCCGGTTAGCTCGGCGTTCGAGCATCACAGACGTGGCGTGGTCAAGGAGGTGATGCAATGTTCAAGGGCGGATGCTTTTGCGGGCGGATCCGTTACGAGGCAGCGGGCACTCCCTTTGAAGAAACAAACTGTCACTGCTCGATCTGTCGTCGAACCACCGGCGCTCCGTTCGTCACGTGGTTCAGCGTGCCTCGGTCTAAGTTCCGGCTCGTGTGCGGTGAGCCTACGCGGTTTCACTCAACTGCGAAGGGCACGCGGAGTTTCTGTCCTCGGTGCGGCACACAGTTGACCTTCGAGCATGAAGACTTCTTGGACGAAATCGACGTCACGACCTGTAGCCTCGATGACCCAGACGGATTGCCGCCAAGAGACCACACACGCACGAGTAGCAAGCTCAGTTGGGTCGAACTGGCCGATCAGCTACCCGAATACAAGGAAAGTCGGCAGAAAGAGTGATCGTGATTCCCTTTGGGTCCATTAATCGTCTAATCTTTAATCGCAATAACGGCGACGAGAAGAATGATGCAGAACATTCATGAACTGCCCAAAAACCTTCCTGTTCCGGTTGACGACGGGGCGTGCGATCACCTACCGGCATCGAACTTCTTGTCTCCTGGCGTGCCACCGATCCTGGTGAACAGAAAGGAGCTTGTGATGAGCACATCGACCCTCAAACAGCCCGCCATTGTCCGGATCTGGCGCGGGCGAACCCCACGCAACCGCGCCGAGGAGTACGAAGCCTACAACTACGAAGCCGGCATCAAGCCGCTCATCGAAAAGGCGCTCGGTGTCCAGACGTTGCGCGAGGATCGCGAGAACGAAACCGAGTTCATGACGATCTCCTATTGGGAGAGCGTCGAGGCCATGAGCAAGTTCACAGGCGGCGATCCCAGAACGGTGCATCATCTCGACCGGGATAAGGAATTCCTCATCGAACTTCCGAAGGAGGTTCAGATCCTGCGCTTCCTCAAAGGTCATGGCGTTTGTTCCATTGAGGGGTCACGATGAGAGTACTTGTCACTGGTAGCGCGGGCCATCTGGGTGAAGCATTGATTCGCACGCTGGAGAACACGAACCACGAAGTCGTTGGCCTCGATATTGTGGCTTCGCACTTTACGAGCAAGGTCGGGTCGATAGTCGACCGTTCTCATGTGAAGCGATGCATGAAGGGAGTGGACGCCGTCCTCCATACAGCGGCTTTGCACAAACCCCATGTGATTACTCACGGTCGGCAGGACTTCATCGACACCAACATTACAGGCACACTTAATCTCCTAGAAGAGGCCACATCGGTCGGCGTTGAGTCATTTGTTTTCACGAGCACGACCAGCGCATTCGGCGGAGCTCTAACTCCCGCTACGGGAGCGCCCGCTGTATGGGTGACCGAGGACATCACGCCGGTTCCCAAGAACATCTATGGCGTGACGAAGACTGCCGCGGAGGATCTTTGCGAGCTCTTCCATCGAGATCATGGTCTCGCGTGCCTCGTGCTAAGAACTTCGCGGTTTTTTCCGGAAGCGGACGACTGCGAGGCGATACGGGAGGCATACGACGACGGCAACGTGAAAGCGAACGAGTATCTCTACCGCCGTGTGGACCTCGAGGACGTGGTGAGAGCCCATCTGCTTGCCCTTGAGCGGGCTCCTTCGATCGGCTTTGGACGATACATCATTAGCGCGACCACACCTTTTTTATCTGACGACTTATTTGACCTGCGTGTGAACGCTCCGCTCGTGGTAAGGCGACGGGCCCCCGAGTATGAGGCGGAGTACGAACGTCGCGGTTGGAAGATGTTCCCCAGCATTGATCGTGTGTATGTCAACGAAAAGGCACGACGTGATCTGGACTGGAAGCCCCGCTATAACTTTGAATATGTACTTCGCAGGTTACGATCTAACGAGGAGTTTCGCAGCGCATTGTCGATTACACTGGGTTCTAAGGGATATCAGACTGAAAATTTCGGATCGCCGTTACCCTCTAGAATGAGATAAATTTCTTTCAGGAAGGGTGATCATGAGTCACTTTTTTGCGTTTCTTTCACGGATGAAATTCATCCTTCGCTGGGGCCTGATGCACAACACCTACCCCGAAAATATTCAAGAACACAGCCTGCGTGTCGCCGTGGTCGCACATGCCCTCGCGGTTATCCGCAACAGAATGTTTGCGGGCAACGTTAGTTGTGAAAGAACGGCGCTTTTGGCGTTGTACCACGATGCCGGTGAGGTGCTGACTGGCGATCTACCCGCCCCCGTCAAGTACTTCAATCCTGAAATCAAGAATGCTTACAAAGCAATCGAAGCCGCTGCAGCCACTAGGCTGCTCAATATGATTCCCGAGAGTTTGAAAGCAGATTATCGGGGACTTTTTTTCGCTGAAGAAGCGGATCGAGAGCCTCGCGAGCTCGTCAAAGCGGCGGACAAGTTGTGCGCTTACCTCAAGTGCTTGGAAGAGATCGGTGCGGGAAATCAGGAATTCGCGAAAGCCGAGAAGGCGCTCAGAGCCAGCGTCGAAGAGCTTGAACTGCCGGAGGTTCGCTACTTTCTAGATACGTTTGTGCCGAGCTTCAGACTGACTCTTGACGAACTTGATTGAAGCTGCGAGATCGTCCTGACGAGCGGCGAATTGCCAGATCGGAAAAACATTCGAATGAAGCCTAAACCAAACCAAACACGCCGCCGACGCCAAGCTCAAGAACGGCGTGTTCCAGGAGCACTACAAGGACTGCACACTCGCCTGCGTCGGTAAATACCGGCGAGAAAGTTGGCGAGTGGAAGTATTACCTGCGAAACGGAGCGTTGCGGGCTGTGGCAGCTTGGATGCCCGAAACAAACAAGGAAACATGAAGGCTTGAATCTCGAGTTGCGGCCGTTATCCTTTTAGATAAGGAAGGTTCTCGCGCAGGCGCGAGCTCGACAACAAAGACGGCGCGGACGAGTCATGACTGGCAAGCCGCTCAAGGTGATGATCGTTGGCGCAGGCACCGGTGGCCTGTGTTTGGCGCAAGGGTTGAAGTTGAACAACGTCAGCGTCGAGCTCTTCGAGCGTGACTATTCGCCGACGGATCGTCTGCAAGGCTACCGATTGAGCATCGATACCGCCGGGGGCAAAGCGCTCCGGAGTTGCTTGCCTGGACCACTCTTCGAAAATCTCGTCGGCAGCTCGGCCAAACCGAGCCAAAGTGTCGCCTTTCTCGATCATCGAATGAACCGCCTGCTCGCAATTGATTTTCCACAAAGCGAACGAAAGGGCATTGATACCGAGCTGCCCGTGAGCCGCATCGCCTTACGTCGCATTCTTCTCGAAGGGCTTGGCCCCCTTCATCCACTTCGGCAAAAAGTTCGTCGCTTTCGAGGATGCGCCAGACGGAGCCGTGACGGCCCGTTTCGAAGACGGGTCGACCGCGACGGGCGACGTGCTTATCGGTGCGGACGGTGCCGGCTCTCATCTGCGCGCGCAGCTCTTGCCCGATGCTAGGCGGGCCGAGACCGGGATTCTGGCTATCAGCGGAAAATTCCACTTGAGCAACGACGCCCGCGAGGCAACGCCGCGGGAGATCTTCCGCGGCCCTACGCTGATTCTTGGTCCCAAAGGCTGCTTCTTGTTCACCAGCGCGGTCGAATATGGAGAGCGCGCCCACAACGCCTATAAAGCGTCAATCGACCACGATAAGGTCACGGTGGAGCCGGGCGACCACTCTTACCTATCGTATGATCGCGACGAGTATGTCATGTGGGGCTTTTCGCCCGTCGCGAAAAATTCGGCTTGCCGGAGAATCTGGAAGCGGTCGACGGCAAAAAGTTTAAAGAGGCAGTAGCTGCGCTGATGCATGGCTGGCGCCCGGCTCTCCGGAGCTTGGTTCATAGGGTGGAGTGTTCTACGATCAACGCGTTTCCGGTAAAGACTTCCATTCCGATTCCGCCGTGGAAAACACGCAATGTTACACTTCTGGGTGATGCCCTACACAATATGACGCCGTTTCGGGGAATCGGCGCCAATACCGCCTTGCGGGACGCCACTGCACTGCATCGAGCCCTTCTGCGAGTGGATCGCGGAGAGGACGAGCTGATCCCGGCCCTAGGCGCTTACGAGCGA
>DATDKN010000095.1:0-9479 GCA_036519995.1 Terrimicrobium sp.
CTGACCGAGCGCGCGGTAGATCGCATCGATCGACTAGCTTGGCAGTATTTCCGCCAGGCCGGTTTGTACCGCAAACGGTTGCTAGGTCAGATCGACTAGCAGCAGGAACACCTCAGGCTGCCCCGCCAATCAACAAAAACACGTACTCGTAGCTCCCTCCAGCCTGACGCTGCTCACGCCGGATCGGCACCCCGAGCACGCGCTGAAAGAGATCGCGCTCCATAGATGCCGCTTCTGGGAACGCCTCGAAGAGCGCCTGCATCGGATGATGGCGCTCAATAATGCGAGGAGCGGGGTCCGCCTCGAAGTCGGACATGTGTCCTTCGCGGTCCCGCAGTCGAGCAAAAGATTTCGCGCGATCCGAAATCGTCTCCCCTTGTAGCTTCTGGGTGTAGCTCTTCGCCTTCTCCTGGAAATGAAGAAAGAGAATTTTTTCGGCAGCGGTTCCGCCGTAGAGCTTCCGTGCCTGTTCAAGTAAGGAGATCGAGAGGAGATTGTCCGCTTGGGGGAACAAATCCTGTGCCTTGGCGGTGAGATTGTAGAGCAATTCTGGCCGTCCCACGCCGCGATGCCTACGGAACGTCCCGAGATATCCATCGCGCTGCAAATTCAAGCAATGCTGCTTCACACCCATGTAACTCATCCCAAGCCGATGGGCCATTTCGCGCACCGTCAGCCCCTGACTTCGTTTGAGCAAGTTCACGATCGAGAGCCGTTGGCTGCGGCCTATTTGGGAGATGAGACGCTGCATGAAAACGAACGGATACTATCCCGCCGTTCGATACAGATTTTCCGAGGTTTTCCGAGTAAAAACTTGCGAAAAATGCGCTGGGACAGGCGCAAAGAAGCGCGGATCATTTCGCGACCGCCTTGCACGCCTCGACGAGCTTCCCGGTAGCGCTCGCTTGAGAATCCCGCATCGAATCGGTTCCGAAAAGATGGGGTGTTCACCTCCGGGGATTTCTCGGTGAATTCTCCGGAACCAGGCCCTCCCGCAATCGCGCTGCGGTGCTCGGCAGATATTACAGGCCGAGCACCGCGAAAATTCCCACTTAAGAGCGCCTCTTAGGGCTTAAGGATGGCGAAGGTTCGCTCCCCCGCGCGATCAACAAGCAACATCACGCCGCGGCTTAAATCGGCGCCGGCGATGGCTGCATCGAACTCCCCTGTGCCTTTCACCGGTTTGCCGGCCACTTCCGTAATCACGTCACCACGCAGGAGACCGGCCGCATCTGCAGCGCTGCCTGGGGCAATATCGGTAACTTGGACCCCTCTTACCGGCGATGCCGGCGGTAAGTCCTCGACGACCAAGCCGAAATTCGCCGGTGGTGACGGTGGTTGAGGTGACCTCGACGGCGGCTCGGCAGGCACCGGACGATTTGAAGCGCGCATCATCCGGTCAGGCTGCTCGCCAGTCTTCACCGTCAGCGATGACACCTTGCCGTTTCGCCACAATTCGAGTGTCACGCTTTGACCCACCTTCTTACCAAGAATTTCGCGTTGAACGTCGCGCGAGAACGAGACCGGAACGTTGTCAACTTTCAAAATGACGTCCCCAGCGCGAAGATCGCTGCTCGCCGCTGGCGTTCCAGGCTGGATGCCATTCACAACAACTCCCTTCTTCAAATCGGGAAAGTAATTTTGCAACGCTTCGTTTTCCTCAATGCCCACGATCTCAATGCCGAGCCACGATCTGGAGACGCGGCCGTTCGTGATCAACTGCTTGCCAACTTCACGTGCGAGATTGATCGGAATGGCGAATCCGAGTCCGCGATTCATCCTGTAGATCAGAGTGTTTACGCCGATGACACGGCCCTCAATGTCGCAGAGCGGACCTCCGCTGTTGCCAGGATTGATGGAAGCGTCGGTTTGGATGTACTCCTCGTACGACCGGCTGTTTGTCAGATTGTTGCGCCCCTTGGCGCTAATAACCCCTACCGTGAACGTGTAGGGAAGTTCAAAGGGGGCACCAATGGCGAAGGCAAATTGGCCGACCTTCGCGGCATCACTATCTCCCAACTCCACGGTGGGTAGATCCCGCGCGTCAATCTTGATCACCGCGAGATCCGACTTGTCGTCCATTCCGACCAACGTCGCAGGAAACTTGCGCCCATCCTTCAAGCGAACGGTGATGCCCTCGTTGGCACTGTCGCCAACCACGTGGTCGTTTGTCAGGATGTAGCCGTCTGAGGAGATAATGAAACCCGAACCTTGATTGGTCTGCAAGGGCGCCCCATCGGGCCCTCGAAAGAAGAACTCCAAACCCTCCGGCAAGCCGCTCATCGAAACATCCGAAGAACGCTTGACCTCTACAACAACCACTGCTGGCGCCACTTTCTCGTAAACCGCCGCGAAGGCATCGTTGAGTTGGTGCGCAAGCGCATTGCTCGTTACCGCATTCTGCGCGAACGCGGATCCCGCGATGCTCATGGCAAGAACCGTAGCAAAAACCCTGATATTCATATGCGCAGAAATTACGGAGCCAAAACGGAATTTCAACTCGGGAACCGCTGGGAAAAAAGCGTTGCCAGCAATAAGGTCGTGTGATTTATCTGCCCAAGGAGTATTTTAAGCAATCATGAGCCGAAAAAATGGGGGGGGAACCAAAAAAAAGACTGGGTTCAAACTGCGCGAGACGCCCGCGGCTCAAGGCCAAACGGAAGGACCTACTCAAACCCCGCCGCCTGAAGCAACTCCGGTCAACATCGACCAATTAGGAGAGCTGCCTCAGGGTTACGGCTCAGATACCATATTTCTTGTCGCTCAGGAGCCTCACTGGCTTTTTACGTATTGGGATATAGATATTTCCCGGCATCCCGGTGGGAAGACCTTTTTGCGCGTTTATGAGAATGAAAGCACCGTGGAGGCCGAAATCGAGGTCCCCTTTGAAACCCGCAATTGGTATATTCCGGTAAAGCACGCCGGCTCGAAGTACACGGTCGAAATCGGCTATAACCGTGGCGCGGTGTGGAATGTCATCGCGCGGTCCTACACCATTGAAACTCCGAGTGACCGGCTCTCGGAATCCGATCAATTCAAATACGCGACTATTCCTCTCCACCTCAGCTTTCAGAAGCTGATGGACAGGATACAGGAGGCGGTAAAGTCCGGCGAGACTCTGATTGCCGCCCTCTCGCGACTCCAGATGGAGGGCAAGCTTTTTGGGTCGAGCGCGGCGCCGGGCGTCTCGTTGGAACAACGGCTGGTTCTGGAGGCCCTTCTGGGACGTAAGTTTCTCGAGGAGATGGCCAGCGGCGGGCTTAGCTCTCAGGAGGTCGAAAGTCGCGTTCGCAAGCATCTCGAAGAGCGGCTTACCAGCCCAGACTCAATCAGCTCTTTTCCTCGGGAGCAGTGGCGGGCGATCGAGAGCAGCCTGTTTGGTGCGCTTGGCGCGATCTCCAGTGAAACCGTCTCGAGTTGGAGCCCTTCCGAACTGTCAAGCTGGGCTGCCGCGGTCTTGTCGAGCTGGGCGTCCGCGGGCGAAAGCTCCGCCGGGTGGAGTGGCGAAGCGCTCAGCAGTTGGTCCGAAACAGCGCAGTCGAGCTGGGGTGCAGGGGCGCTCTCGAGTTGGCTCAAGGGAGCCGAGAGCAGCTGGGCGCAGGCGGCCATTTCCAGCTGGTTGCAAGGCGCTGAAAGCAGTTGGGCGCAAGCGGCCATTTCCAGCTGGCTGCAAGGCGCTGAAAGCAGTTTGGCACAGGGAGCGATCTCGAGTTGGCTTCAGGGAGCCCAGAGCAGTTGGGCGCAAGCCGCCATCTCCAGCTGGTTCCAAGGCGCCGAAAGCAGTTGGACACAAGCGGCCATTTCCAGCTGGCTGCAGGGAGCGCAAAGCAGTTGGGCGCAAGCCGCCGTCTCGAGCTTCGGCTCGGGGGCGGTTACCAGCTGGGCAGAAAGTGCCGTCACGAGCTGGTCGAGTGCTTCTGAATGGGTAAGTTCTTTTGGCGCTCCGCGCAGCTTCTTCATGCATGTCAACGCGGAGGTGATCTTCTATGGGGGAACCGATCCCCGTGCGAAGGTGACGATTGACGGTAAGCCGATCACTCTTAATCCGGACGGCAGCTTTCGGTATCACTTCATCTTTCCGGACGGTGTTTACGAAATTCCCATCGTTGCGGTTTCCCCAGATGGCGTCGAATCACGATCTGCCATTCTGCGCTTCGAACGCGGGACGCAAAAGACGGGAAACGTCGGCGACACCTCGCAACCGTCCTTGCCCCCTCCGATGGGATCGGTCTCCTGAAAGAGAAATCCCTTCCGTCCCGGTCACGGCAGCGTCACGCCGAGTCGGACGACCTGCTCACGCGACAATTCTTAACCTATCTCGAGGGCGAGAGGAATGCTTCTCCGCATACCCTGACGAGCTATCGTCATGCTCTTCGCGCCTTCCGGGAGTTTAGGCCTGGCCTCGGCTGGAAAGACGCGAACGCTGACGATTTCCGCGCCTTCCTTTTCGAGCTCATGAAGTCTGACCGTGCGCGCTCGAGCATTCGGCTGGCTTTCGCGGCCCTGCGCAGCTTCTATCACTTCTTGGTCGTTCGCAAAGTCCTGGATACCAACGTCCTCAAGGCGGTCAACATTCCAAAACCTGAAAAAGGCCTCCCAAGATTTCTGACGGTCTCGCAGGTGGAGAGCCTACTGGAAAAACCTTCGAAAATCGAGAGGCAAAAGCAGGCTCCTCTGTGGTTGGCTTGCCGCGACGAGGCGATTTTTGAGCTGTTCTATTCGAGCGGGCTCCGGCTTTCGGAACTGGTCAGACTCGAGGTCAGAGATCTCGATCCGATCAGCGAAACGGTTCGAATATTCGGAAAGGGTGCCAAGGAGCGAATTTGCCCCGTTGGACGACCGGCACTGGAGGCCATTTCCCGCTATCGTCAGAAAGCCGGCGTGCATGCCGGACCGCTCTTCATTAGCAAGCTGCGTCGACGGCTTTCCTCCCGCTCGATCTGGCTCGCGATGAAGAAGTATCTTCGTGAAGCGGGTCTCTCTACTGATCTAAGCCCACACAAGTTGCGCCACAGTTTCGCGACCCATCTGCTTGACGGTGGTGCAGATTTGCGCAGCGTCCAGTCCCTTCTCGGCCACGCCAGTCTCTCGACCACCCAGATCTATACGCATGTGACTGCCGAAAGAATGAAGCGCGCCTATGCGCGCGCCCATCCAAGGGCATGACAATCTCGGCGGCGCTGAGCCTATCCCTTCTTTAGGAGCGGCAGACCGGTCTTCTCGTTTTCGGAGACTTTGTATCCCGCCGGCAGAGCGTCAATCGCGCCAGAGCCCGGCTGCCCGGCGAAATAGTAGAGGGTTACTTCCTGCCCGCCCCGGAGTTTTTGAAGACGCGCATGAAGATAGTACGTCTTGCCCGATTTTTTGCTGACGACACTGAAGGCCATAACTGAATTGTGAACTGGAGGACAATCGCTTCTAGCGCACGACACGCGCCTTGGCGAGAGTTTTGTACGTGCCGTTTTTTGACAAAGTCTTGAACGCGCGCGCGGTCGCCTTGACTGTGACAAACCGCTTTAGCTCAGGTACCCATACTTTCTTGGTCTTGAGATTGGGAAGATGCCACCGAGGGGTGGCCTTGGTCACGTGCATGCCGATCCCCCCCTTTTTCTTCGCGAGTCCGCGGCGGTGGATTTTGCCTCCGCGCTTAGGGCGTGCTCCGGTGATGTCACATTTTCTAGCCATGGCCTTGGAAAAGCGGAGATACTCGAACCGGCCGAGAAGACCGTCAAGCCCGTTTTTGCAGCGTGGCTAAGTCGGCGTCGACCATAATCTCAACCAATTGGGGAAAACGGACCTTGGCCTCCCAATCGAGGACCCGTCGTGCCTTGGAGGGGTCACCCACCAGGAGATCCACTTCAGCGGGTCGTTCATAGCGGCCGTCGTGTCTGACAAACTCTTTCCAGTCGAGGTCGACTCGAGCGAAGGCGTGTTCCAGGAATTCCTGCACGCTATGAGTCTCTCCCGTGGCGATGACATAATCGTCGGCCTTTTCCTGTTGCAGCATCAGCCACATCGCCTCGACGTACTCAGGCGCATACCCCCAGTCGCGCTTCGCGTCGAGGTTTCCCAAAAAGAGCTCCTTCTGCAAACCGCATTTGATAGCCGCAACGGCTCGCGTGATCTTGCGCGTTACAAACGTTTCGCCTCGTCGCGGGCTCTCATGGTTGAAGAGGATTCCGTTGCTCGTGTGCATCCCGTAGCTTTCTCGGTAATTTACGGTGGCCCAATAGGCGAAGACCTTGGCCGCTCCATAGGGGCTACGCGGCCAGAAGGGAGTCGTCTCACTCTGAGGCACTGCCTGCACTTTGCCGAACATTTCGCTGCTCGACGCCTGGTAAAAGCGCGACTCAACTCCTGCTTCTCTCATTGCTTCCAAGATGCGAATAGTCCCTACGCCCGTGACATCCGCTGTGTATTCGGGGATATCGAAGCTCACGCGCACATGGCTCTGAGCCCCTAAGTGGTAAATCTCATCGGGTTTGAGCTGGTAGATCAGTTTGACCAGGTGGACGGAATCGGCCAAGTCCCCATAGTGAAGGAAAAGCTTCACCCCATGAACGTGAGGGTCTTGGTACAAATGCTCGATTCGATCGGTATTGAAGGTGCTGGCGCGCCGGATGATGCCGTGGACCTCATAGCCCTTCTTCAGCAATAGGTCGGCAAGGTACGATCCGTCCTGCCCGGTAATCCCGGTGATGAGCGCTCTCTTCATTGCGTAAGAATAGATTGCTGGAGGCCAACCAAGTGGCGAATCCCAGCCTTTCCTAGTCCCAACATGGCTGCCAGCTGTTCATCGGAAAAGACGGCTTCCTCGCCGGAGCCCTGCAGTTCCACGAACTCCAATTGATCCGTCATCACAAGATTCATATCTACGGAGGCAGCCTTGTCTTCGTCGTAATTGAGGTCCAAAAGCGGCTGCCCCTCGACCAATCCGACGCTCACCGCGGCAACTTTACGACGTATTGGAGAACTGGTGATTTTCCCTCCATCTATGAGCGTGCGGCAGGCCAACTCCATGGCTACACACGCGCCGGTAATCGCCGCTGTCCGAGTTCCTCCGTCTGCTTGCAGGACATCACAATCGACCCAAAGCGTCCGCGGTCCCAAGGCCACAAGATCAACCGCTGCGCGCAGAGAACGGCCAATCAGACGCTGGATTTCAGTGCCCCGGCCGTCCGGCCGTCCCTTGGTGATATCGCGCGGTTTGCGTGGTGAGGTCGAATAGGGAAGCATCGCATACTCCGCCGTGATCCAGCCTCCTTCAACGCCCTGCTCCTTCATCCAGCGAGGAACGCTCTCCTCCAGCGTCGCCGCGCAGATCACTTGCGTGCGGCCAAACCGAATCAAAACCGAACCGTGAGCCAACGGAGCCACACCAGGCTCGATCACAACCTCGCGTAGATGCGAAGCTTCCCTGCCATCAAGACGTTCCATGAAGCGCGCCAGATTGGTGCCTCCCCACCATCGCTGCAAGCATTTTAGCGCTACCAGCGCGTCCGGGCTCGGACCGGTCCACTCGCGCATCCTCGTGCGACTACCAACGCATTTGGCGCGAGCATCTCTCCATCGTCGAGGCGCTCTGTAGTGAGGAGGCCCCTTCAACCCCGCCGGTGGGGACACCGGCGCTACAAAAATTTCGCTGGCGCCGGGCTGCGCGCTTCGCGCCGGGCAGTCGAACTGAAGTTCGAACCTCGCCGGCACTGCCTCTGAGACGTTGGGTCTTGGTCGGGCCGGCGAGATTATCTCGCCTTCGGCGAGCTCTGCTAGTTGGCTGGCGCCGAGCTGCGCGCTTCGCGCCGGGCAGTCGAACTGAAGTTCGAACCTCGCCGGCGCTGCCTCTGAGACATTGGGTGTTGATCGGGCCGGCGAGATTCGAACTCGCGACCTCCTCGTCCCGAACGAGGCGCTCTACCAAGCTGAGCCACGGCCCGATTACCTTAACATAAGGTACTTACAAAGAATCTGTCCTCCTTCGGAAGAAGGCTTGCACACCATTTTTGCACACCATACAGAAAGAGCACGTTGGCAAACGTGAGCAACTGAATGATGATATGAGCGCAAGTCCATCTTTTGAGAAGGTCGGGGAATGCCTGTATCGCAATCCCTCAAGCGGAACTTACTTCGCACGCGTCAAACTCCGTGGCAAGGAGATAAAACAGACACTTAAGACGAAGAACCTTGCCACAGCGCGGCGAAAGCTGAAGGACTTTAAACGTGACCTTGAGAACCTAGACCTCGACGCGGAGCAAATCACGCTCAAGGAGCTTGCGGACAAATTCGAGAAGACGATCCAGCACTTCTCCCGTGAAACGATCTCTAACAAGGTCAGGGTGCTCGATAGGGTTCGCGACACCTGGCCGGGCGGCGCTGGGCGACTTATAGGCAAGATAAGACCAAGCGAGGCCGCAGAATTCTTGTCCCGTTATCATGGTGTCGCTGGATACAACCAGGCCCTTGAAACTATTCGCGCCATGTTTGCGATGGCCGAAGCAGACCGAATGCTCACGCGGTCGCCAGTTGCAGGCATGAAGCAGCGAAGGCGCGAGAAACCGATCCGATTAACGCCGAGTCTTGATGAGTTCCGCGCAATCGTGGCAAGCATTCGGGCACAGAAGTACGCCGACACTGCCGAGGAAAGCGCAGATTTCATTGAGTTTCTCGGACTTGCGGGACTAGGGCAAGCGGAAGCATCAGCGCTGACATGGGCGGACGTAAACCTTGAACGTGGGCAACTTCTCACATTTCGGCAGAAGACGCGGACAGGATTCGCTGTTCCTATATTCCCGCAGCTCCGACCACTGCTTGAAAAGCGGCTGGCCAGTGCCCACAATTCGTCACCGAATTCCAAAGTATTCTCCGTGGTCGACGCAAAAAAGGCTCTTGCGGGCGCATGCGCTCGCTTGAAACTGCCGAACTATTCCAGTCGTGCATTTCGTCGACTGTTCATCACAACTGCAATCGAAAGAGGCGTAGACGTGAAGGTCATCGCCCAATGGCAGGGCCACCAAGACGGCGGAAAGCTGATTCTAGATACATACAGCCACGTGAGACCGGCGCACAGTGAACGCATGGCGGCGCTGATGACCCTTGAGGATTCAAAACCCAGTAACGTCATTGCAATGGAGGGCACGGCGTGAACTTTCCCGAAGAGTGGGTCAAGCATTCCGTCATTGCAGTCAGCCAACAATCATTTCTTGCATCCTCGGATTTTCTGATCACAGAGTGGACTCAAACCCTGCAAGACTGCGGCGTTAGCTCAAGTGAATCTAAAAAGGCCGCCGAATTCCAGGCCTTCACCCTTCGAAGATTGTTTTGCCGGGTCAATAACGCTCCCGAGCGGTTCGGCGGCATAGGACAGATGAGCGACGACGAAAAAATGAGATTTTTATCTAATTCCGCACACTACCCCAAAGATGTCGCTGATTTGCTTTCAATTCCCGCAGCTCCGGCAGCTGAAAGGAAAAAAGCACTGAAGA
>DATDKN010000096.1:0-4602 GCA_036519995.1 Terrimicrobium sp.
TTTGCGGGTTGGACTGGAGACGTCCAAATTCTTGCCAATCCGACTCTGCCCACCACTACGGCGACAATACCATCGACTCCGGTTACGATCACCGCAACCTATGTCGACGCCTCAGCAACGCAGCCTTAATCGCTGATCTGGATAGGTGATGCGGTTATAGTCGTTTCGTAGATCGCGAGCAGTTCGAAGCGGGCGCGGTCCCCATCGTCGTGGGTCTTCCCTGGCGGTGGGGATACCGCCGCTACAAAGGATCTGCTTGTCCGAACTCCGAAGAAAATACCCCTCTAAGCTGCAGCCTCTGCGGGACTTAGCGACGGAGCTTCCTCCGTTTCGCGCTCGGCTCGGTTGATTGCGTCTATCAGCAGCCGAATGGTGCCAAAGTCACGTTTGTGAGGCGTTAGCACAATGCGGTGAAAGTGGGCGAGGTGCGTGTCGTCGGCCTCCTCGGGCAGGGCCGCGCTCTGCACAATGCGATCGGCGGCAAGAAGCGTGTCAAAGTCGCGATTTAGCTGATCGATGGCCGATTGCTGAAGACGATGAGTCGTGCGAATGACCATTCTGTTCTTCACCCAACGGTAGGAATGAAAGTTATGATAAAATTGCACCACCTCCTCGAGTGTTTCTTCCAGACTGTGGGTAATCTTGAAAAGGCTGAGATCCGTCGGCGAGATCAGACCCTGGTCGAGCAGGTCGGTGATGACAAACCGCCTCCATGTCTCCCAATAGCGGCCATTTGGGCGGTCGAGCAAAACCATCGGGACGATCGGGCTTTTTCCGGTCTGCATGAGAGTGAGGACCTCGCAACCTTCGTCGTGGGTGCCAAATCCTCCCGGGAGCAGCACGAACGCGTGCGTCTCCTTCACAAAATGAAGTTTTCGGGTGAAGAAATACCGGAAATTGATCAGCTTGGGATCGCCATGAATCGTTTGATTTGCCCGCTGTTCGAAGGGCAAGCGGATGTTCAGGCCGAAGCTCTTTTCTGCGCCGGCGCCTTCCTGAGCGGCTCCCATGATCCCATCACCGCCACCGGTGATGACCATCCAATCAAGTTCGACCATGTGACGCGCAAGTTCCCGGGCGAGCCTGTATTCCTCCGCTTCTGCTTTCATCCGGGCGCTTCCGAAGATCGCCACTTTGCGAATGCCCTGATATTTTCCGAAGATGTTTGAGGCATGCCGCAGCTCCCGCATGGCGCGGTTATACAGCTTTAGGTCGGCGATGGCTGTCTTGTCTTTCCCGAACCGCAAGACGGTCTCAATCATCTCTTCCAACATCTCGGCCTGCCTCCCTTCCGCGACTTCGGCCACAAGACTCTTGATCCGGGGGTCCTTCACTCTTTGTTTCATAGCAAAACCTGTGCTGGAATTTCTGGCTGGTCGCCCCAGTCTTTCCGGCTCACGTTAACATCCGAACCCATGATCATAGTCATCCGCCCCAAAGCGTCAAAAGAACAAATCGCGGAGGTCATCTCCGAGGTCGAAAAGCTCGGCTACACGCCTGCACCCATTCATGGAGCCATGCAGACGGTGGTCGCCGCAATCGGCGATGAGCGGACCCATGCGAATCTCGAATCGCTGACCGCCCTGCCGCAAGTCGAAAGCGTCCTGCGCGTGCAGAAGCGCTACAAACTGGCGAGCCGCGAATCGCACCCGGAAAATACCGTGGTTAGTGTCGACGGACTGGAAATTGGCAGTGACCAGTTCTGCCTGATGGCCGGGCCCTGCTCGGTCGAGAGCGAAGAGCAGTTGCTTGCCACCGCGGCCGCCGTGAAGGAGTCCGGGGCCAGCGTCCTCCGTGGGGGCGCTTACAAGCCGCGCACCTCGCCGTATGAATTTCAGGGCCTGGGGAAAGAAGGCTTGCGCCTCCTCGCCCTCGCTCGGAAGGAGACCGGACTCAAGATCGTCACCGAAGTGCTGAGCGAGCGCGATGTCGAGCATGTTGCTGCGGTCGCGGACATTCTGCAGATCGGAGCGCGGAACGGCCAGAACTTTCAACTTCTCATCGAGGCGGCGCGAAGTGGCAAACCGATCCTTCTTAAGCGGGGCATGAGCGAACGCATCGAAGAGTGGTTGCTCGCTGCAGAATACATTCTCGCCCACGGAAACCCGAATGTCTTGCTCTGCGAGCGCGGAATCCGAACTTTCGAGACCTACACCCGCAATACCCTCGATCTGGCGGCGGTCGCCGTCGCAAAGAAGGAATCTCATCTGCCAGTCATCGTCGACCCAAGCCAGGGCTGCGGACGCGCGGATCTCGTCATTGCTCTCTGCTGTGGGGCCGTGGCGATGGGTGCCGACGGATTGCTCGTCGAAGTACACCCGAATCCCGCCGAGGCTTTGAGCGATGGCCAGCAACAGGTAGATTTCGCCTCTTTCAAGAAGCTGGCTAGCGCCCTTCCGCCATTTCTAACGGCGACGAAAAAAACCTGGCTAAGGCCTTCATCGCAGAGAAGAAGCGAGAGCATTGCCGAAGTCGCTATGCCTCGTTTCCATAGAACTTGACGCCGCGTTGAATTTTCGGTCGTCCATTGAGCGAGCGCCATTTATTGCTGTCCCGTAGCGAATAGATGCAGCCACAGTACTCCTGCATGTAGAAGCCCTCCTCTTTGGAGATCTCGATCATGCGTTGCGCGCCGCCTTTCTTTCGCCAGTTGAAGGTCCAGTAGATGAGACCGGGATAGTGAGAGGCAGCGCGAACGCCACAGGCGTTTATCTGGTCCATATTTTTCCACCGAGAGATTCCGAGACAGCTGGTAATCACGGGGAAATCATTCTCGTGCGCGTAGAGCGCCGTGCGCTCAAAGCGCATATCAAAGCACATCGTGCAGCGCGCGCCACGCTCCGGCTCCCATTCAAGACCTTTCGCGCGGGCAAACCAGTTCTCGGTATCGTAATCCGCATCAACAAAGGGTATCGAATGTTTCTCCGCAAACCGGATATTCTCAGCTTTGCGAAGGTCATACTCCTCGCGAGGGTGAATGTTCGGATTGTAAAAATATACCGTCAGATCGATCGCAGACGCTCGCATGGCCTCGATGACTTCACCGGAACAAGGGGCGCAGCAGGAGTGCAAGAGCACCCGCCCGTGTTCTCGGGGTCGATCGAGAATTGGACGTTCGAATTCCTGTGACGAGAAGGCAGAGGACATCGAATTACTTGTCGAACACGATCATCCAGGCGTCAATCGTGATAAGATCGCTCACCCAGCGTATTGGAGGTTCAGGTCTCATATATGGTGCCCAGCGCGTGTCGATCTTCCCATGCTTGCCGCGTCGAGAAACGGGATAGAAGTCCATCCGCGGAGGCACGTGTTGAAATGTCACCTCGCGACGGGTCTTCGAGCTCTTCAGCCAGACAGCATCCGCTCCATGAATTTGAGCATTGTAGATCATGCTCTTGCGAAGAAAATTCCAGCCCTCATCGCTTTCAAAAGCCAGGCGCCCAATTACCCTGAATGGTCGTGTCGGACGAATCGTGAGAATCGGAATCTGCGCATCCGGCGGCTTGGCCGGAAAATCCTTGAGCGATTTGTAGTAGACGGAGGTCGATTTCACGGACGCGCAGCCCGCGAGCAAAAGCAAGATTCCCGCAGAGCCTGCAAGAATCAGAGTTGCACGAGGCGAGCTCATGAGCGTTAATGTACGGCAACATTGCGGTGCCGTGAAAACGAAAATCGTAATCAGCGCGGCTCTGGTCCTTGCCGCGGTCCTCGAGTTGGCACAGGCGGGTCCTCAGATTGGATTTTCTGCGAGAACGAGCGCTAGCTGGTGCGCTCCGGCGAGCACAGTTTGTTCGCCCTTTAAGCCTTATCCGAAGTTCGTTACTTGCGCCTGGCCGACTTACTACTACCCGTGGTATTACGGATACGTCTCGTCGCCAGTCGACGCTTCGACCAGCTTCAGCAATGTCTCGCCTGTTTTCGACAACGGCCAAACGGGAATTTACCGCGTTCCGGCCCCGATCATTTCTCCTCCGCCAGTGATAACTCCGGCGGGGCCCACTTTCGGCTGGCAACGCTGATTTCCCCCGCAGAAGTGCGGCCTTCCTCTGGATTAGCAGACCAAGGAAGGCCGCCTCTGATTTTCATAGAGACTTGCTTCTCGTCCTCGCGTCACCGGCGAATCCGGCGAAGTCCCTCCGGCGCTTGCCGCTTCGAATTCCCCGGTTGACAAAGCACCGACGAATACCGAATTAAGATCTCACGGCTATGCGCAAGAGCGCGTTGGGCCGACGCCATCGATGGTGACCGTAGCTCAATGGTAGAGCTCCAGATTGTGGTTCTGGCTGTTGCGGGTTCGAGTCCCGTCGGTCACCCTTTCATCCGTATCGCGCAAATTACTCTGGAAACCGCATGAATAAAGCCTCTGCGGGCGATTCGTGACTGCGGGCCGGATTGCAGTTTCTGCCACCGAGTTGCAAAAAGTTTGTCACCGGTTGTCACCGGATTGTGGGTTGTCTTTTAAGAGACGCCCTGCTACTGGATCTCCGATGCCTATGAATGAACTGAAAGCCGTCGTTGATCAGATCGAAACTGTCAAACGGAACGAATCCATCTTGGATAATCCTGACGGAGTGTTCCTCGCTAAAAATTCGATCGAAGGCG
>DATDKN010000097.1:0-6747 GCA_036519995.1 Terrimicrobium sp.
GACGGCATTGGCGATGCCATCCTGGTGCAGGGCGACTTGATGAGCGAGCGCAACCTGCAACAAACTGCACTCGGACCCGGCCAATCACTGCGGCTCGCCTACAATATCCTTCAAGCCGCCGGAGCAAGAATCTTCAAGACCGACTATGTCGCTTGCCCAAGCTGTGGGAGGACACTCTTCGATTTGCAGAGTACCACCGCCCGCATCAAGGCGGCCACCTCCCATCTTAAGGGCGTCAAGATTGCGATCATGGGGTGTATCGTGAACGGACCAGGAGAAATGGCCGATGCGGATTTCGGCTATGTGGGCGGCGCTCCCGGTAAGGTCAATCTCTACGTCGGGAAGACACCCGTAAAATTTAACATCCCCGAAAACGAAGCCGTCGAACGCCTCAAAGATCTGATTCGCGAACATGGAAAGTGGACCGAGCCACGCGAGGAAGTCGCGGCGGTTGCGTGATGCCAGACTATCCGTAAGCTCAATCCAAGGCGCCGAGATGGAAAATATTGGCAAGCTTTTGGTCATTGTTGGCGTGACGATGACGATCGTCGGAGCCGCGCTCTGGGCCGGTTTTGGCCGGGGCTGGCTCGGTTGGCTTCCCGGCGACATCCATGTCGAGCGGGACGGTTTTGGAATCTACTTTCCGATTGTCACCTGCATCATTCTCAGCATTGTGCTGACGTTGCTTCTCAACATTTTTCGTCGCTAAAGATTTTCCTCGCGGTCGTGAGCTTAGAGTGGTTTTCTTTGCCGTCATGAGAACGCTTGCGATTACCCTCTGCGCCACCGTCTTAATGATTTCCTTGAGCTCTTGCACATGGCTTAAGGAAAAATATGCCAAGAATGAGAGCGCGACTGTCGCGTATCTTTCGGAAAAAAAGACCTCCCCGCCTAAGATGAACATCGAAGGCTTGTGGTACTCGCCTCAGTGGGGCGCCGTCGTGTTCAACCAGGAATCCGGCGGCAAGTTGACTGGAGCCTTCCAAGATTATTACTCCGTCAGTGGCGTAGTTAGCGGCAAGGAAGCGTTTATTGCGCTGACGGATGATGACTGGGTCGAGTACACCGTCGAGCTTCGCCGTCAGAGCAGGGAGGAACTGAGGGGCTTCTATTCCCCAAGTGTTCCGTTTCAGGACAAGGATGCGCACGAGCTCGTGCTCAAGCGGATCGGAGATTGACCTTGAAAGGCGGCCTGCTTGTTGTCTTGGCGGTCGCCGCGTCGCTCTCCGGGTGCCAGAGCATCCGGAATTTTTCGCAGGAGAGATACTCGCGGAACAACGAATCCGCGCGCGCCTGGCTTTCTGATCAGATATTCCCCGCCGAGATCAACATCTCGGGCTCATGGAGATCGCGCGATTGGGGGGATTCGTTCTTTTCGCAGACGGACCGAACGATCAGAGGTAATCTCGGAAATTATCCGGTGGAGGGCGTGGTCAGCGGTTCGAAGGCTTACTTGCTGGCGAGTTCGGGAGGGGGGTGGTTCCATTACAGTGTCATCTTGGAAATGCCGGCGCCGAACGTCCTCCTCGGCTATTATTCTCGCTCGATCCCGTATAGATCAAGTAATCGACGAGACATTCGTCTCGATAGGACTGGTCCGCCTGCGTCCGGCCCAGGTTAAGGTAAGCGCGCCAAGAGTCCGGTAATATAAGGGAGGAGTTGTTTTTTCCGCGAAACGACACCGTCCAACCGCCAGCCAAATTCGCCCGCCTCCGGATAGTCGATCAGGCGTGTGAACGATGGGTCGCCTCGGGCGAGGAGAATCGAATTTTGCGTGTTGATATCGGTGATAAGCAAGGCGGTGAAGAGGTAACCTTTTTCCGCCCGATGTGCTTCCAGCGCTTCGAGCAAGGCCTGTCGCTTGGCCTCAAACGGAGCAAAGCTAAGCTCTTCGATCTGCGCGACACTGTAACGATGTGAGCCGTGCTCGTATTCCTTGGAGTCTGCCGTGACTGCCTCGTGCTGGCTCATCGTCAGCAGGGGCGAGCCAACGGAAAAGATCTCCGCAGCCAGGTCGGCCGGATTCATTCCGCTCGCCTGGGCCAGATCCTCCATCAACGCGCGGTCCACATCCGTTGTCGTTGGTGAAGTGAGATTAAGTGTGTCCGATATCATGCCGCACATCAACAGACCGGCCAGGTTTTTCGACATCGAAACTCCGGCTTGCTGAAAGAGCGTGCCAATGATCGTCGAAGTGGATCCGACGGGCCGGTTAAGGAAGAGAATCGGCGACTCGGTCGGAGGGGCGCCGATACGGTGATGGTCGAGAATTTCGGCAATCGGGACACGGTCCGCGCCGTCGACCGCTTGCGTGAGTTCGTTATGATCAACCAGAATCAGCTGACGTGGGATAGGCTTGAGGAAATCGCCCTTAGCGAGAATTCCTCGAAGGTGCCGGTGCTGATCAAGCACTGGGAAGACGAACTGGGAGGCGGTCGCCAAATCCCTTTCCGCTTCTTCCAGCGGAGTCTCGGGGGACACAGAGATGAAGGTGTCGTCCAGCATCTCACCCGAGCGCACCGCGCTGCGCGCCAGGAGCACAGTCGTCGCGGTATCGTGCGGCGAGCTGATGATCACGGTCCCCTTGTCCTCGGCCTGGCGGATAATATCCTCTTCGACCTTCAGTCCACCCGTGACGATGATCGCATGGACGTTTTGCTCAATGGCAAGCCTCTGCACATCGTGACGATCGCCGACGATGAGCACGGCTTTTTTCTGATCCAGGCTGTCCAGCCGGCGCTGGAACGACTCAACCTGCATTGCCGCCACGATGAGAATGAAGTGACGGATGTCGCTTTCGGGCGTTCCCGCCAAGAGTGCGCCGCCAACGGTCTCGATCAACTCCTTCAGAGCAGCACGCACTTCGCGTTGGAGACCAATCTGATCGCGGGGCGGGAACAGGTATTGGCCGATCTTCAGGGTGGAAACCAGCCCGACGCAGCACTGGTTCTTGTCGACTACGGGCAGACCGCGAAGGCCCTTCTGGCTGATCCGGGTGAACGCCTCGTACACTGGCTCTTCGGGCCCGATGCTCACAACCTCCGCATTCATGACATCTTCGATTCGCGGCCGGACGCTGGTGACGAACCAGGGCGCTTCAAAGCCAAATTTTGCCAGGGCATAATCGATTCGTTGGTTGGTATTTCCACAGCGCGCCGCCCGCACCTGGTTTGCTCCCGTCGCCTTCTTGAACTCTGCATAGGCAATCGCGGAACAGATCGAATCCATGTCCGGGTTCTTGTGCCCAATTACGATAGTCTGCATGCGTTCTTGGTAGCACGTACCCCTTTTTGGCAATAGGAAAACATTCATGCGGTTAACTCTGTGCTGGCTGACTCTACTGTTCGTCGCTACGGCCTCTTTTCTGGAGGCGCAGGAGCCCGCTTCGACACCGCTACCCCTCGACGAGATTTTGCTGCGAAGTGGTGTATGGGAGTCCGACCAACGAGCTCTCGATTCGGAGCTGGCCACCCTGCACTTTGAGTGGATTTCAGCAACTCGCGACGTCGCTCGTTCGTCGACGCCTGGTCTGGTCTTCCATAGTCGCCCGCTCAACGAAGCAATTTTTGCGTTTCACAATGGCAAGCTTAGCGAGGCGAGGCTTTCTTTGTTCAACCGCGGAGATTCTCGCGCCTTGCGAGAGGACGAGTTCGAAGCACTGCTCGCCAGCATCACAGCAGACCTGAGTGCTGCTACGGGAGTCGCGCCGGCAGAGCGTGGTCGCGACCCGGGCAACGTCGTCCGAGCTCAGGGGCGGATATGGGATGCGGGCGGGACCAGGTATTTGCTGGAATGGAGCGCAACCAAAGAGTCGAAGGTGCATGCGATACCTTTTCGGGCGGAATTCATTCGCCTGACCCTACGGCCCTTACCGTCAACACGTAGGCCAGTCGGCGCGGTTCCCGTTCGGGTCAGGGACACTGTCAAAGCGTTTATCGGCCGCGACCATGTCGAGCGTCTGCCGACTGGCGATGCAAAGCTGAAGGACCTCCCCATGGTCGACCAGGGCGAAAAGGGCTACTGTGTGGTTGCCTCCGTCGAGCGCATCCTGCGCTACTATGGAGCCACCGTCGATCAACATGAGCTCGCCCAGATCGCTAATACCGACGCCTCACTCGGCACAAGCACAGGGGCGATGCTCAGTTCTCTTCGAAGACTCACGGGACGCCTTGGAATAAAGGTGCGTTCATTCTACCAATGGGACGCCCGCGATTTTCTCAAGATTGTCGATGACTACAATCGTGCCACCAAACGCGGAAAGCTGGCTCCGGAAATCCCTCTACCCTATGCAGCTGATGCCAACGCATTCTTCTCCCAGGTGAAGCCCGAGATTTACAAGGAAGTGCGCACGAAGAGCGTCGCGGATTTCGGTAAATTTCAACGCGATATCCAGCGCAGCATCGACGAAGGCATACCCCTTCTCTGGTCGGTTCGCCTCGGAATAGTGGGAGAAAGCAACTCCCCTCAACGCACCGGCGGACACATGCGAATCATTGTCGGCTACAACCGGAACACCCGCGAAGTCCTCTACAGTGATTCATGGGGCCAAGGGCATGAGGAAAAGCGCATGCCCCTGGATGACGCCTGGACAATTACGAACGGCCTCAGCAGCCTTCAACCGCTCTCCTGATTCTTGCACGAAACTTTCTTCCGTTTCGCGCGCAGCTGAGTGATCGTCTTCCCTTTCCGTGAAAAACAAACGCATCTTGATTCTCTCAGCCTCGGTTGGTTCCGGTCACGTCAAGGCGGCCGAAGCGCTCGCGAAATCCTTTCGCGCCCGACCCGAAGTCGAGGAAGTCCTCGTGGATGATTCGCTCGACCATACAAACGTTCTGCACAAGCAGCTCTACTCGACCCTGTATAAGCGTCTCTCCGCGGTCTTGCCCGAATTTCTTGGCTGGTGGTATGTCTCGAGTGACGATCCCTGGGTATCTGACAGAAGCAGGCTGGCGCTCGACCTTCCTCAGGCCCTTCCACTCGTCAACCTCGTTCGCGATTTCAAGCCCGACTCGGTGATCTGCACGCACTTCATGCCCGCGGGAGTGCTTTCGTTCCTGATCGGTCTGGGCCGTCTTGAAGTCGAGTTGGGTATTGTCGTGACGGACTATCACTTTCATGCTTTCTGGATTACGCGGGCCTTCCACTGGTACTTTGTCGCTCAGGAGGAGGACCGCATTCATATGGAAGGTCTTGGTCTTCCAGCAGATCGGATTCATGTCACTGGAATTCCGATCGGCCCGGAGTTTTCGCAGCCCGTCGATCGCGAAGCTGTGCTCAAACGCCATCAGTTGAGAGCGGACTTGCCAACTTTGCTGGTCGCCGGCGGCACCCTCGGGCTCAGCCCCGCATCCGCGGTTGTTCGCAGACTGCTGCAGCTCGAGCGCGATTTCCAAGCCATCGTTCTTTGTGGGAAAAACGACGAGCTAAAAAAACAGATCGAAGGCCTCGTTGCCGAACAGAGAGACCGCTTTCGCGTGCTGGGCTACACCACGGAAATGCCAGATTTATTGGGTGCGGCTACGCTGCTCCTGAGCAAACCGGGAGGCTTGACCGCTGCAGAGGCTCTTGCACGCGGTCTGCCCATGGTCATCCTCGATCCAATAGGTGGCCAGGAGGAACGCAACTCCGACGTGCTCCTCGAGGCGGGCGCCGCCGTAAAATGTACGGAAGTAACTGTGCTCAATCACAAGCTTTCCCGCCTGCTCGACGATCCCGAACGAATCGCCACGATGAGCGAAAACGCGCGGCGACTCGGTCGTCCGAGCGCGGCAGATGACGTCGCCCGCATCGTCCTTGAACCCGGTCCACGCGCGCCGGTCATCATCTCGCGCCTCCGCGAAAAGGAGCTTCGAAAACAGTTCGAAAAAGACAAGACCTAGTCGAAAGACCGGTCATACAGCGCCAAGCGAATCGCCAGGAGCGATTCTATCAAAATGCGCACTCCAGCGACTTCCAACACTTCCGCCCGTGACTGAAGAATTTCTCTGGGGTGTGGCCAGCTCGGGCTACCAATGCGAAGGCGGCTACAATGGCTCCGACCAGCCACAGAACAACTGGTCGGGACTGGAAGCGGGCGAAATCGTCATGCGCACTGGACCGGCCGCAGACTTTTGGAACCGGTACGAAGAGGATTTTGCTCATAGCCAGGCGATGAGTCTCAATGCCTTTCGACTGAGCATCGAGTGGGCGCGCGTTCAGCCCTCGACCTCGACCGCGGCCGCCACAACGCCTCCGCCCTTCGACCTGGCCGCTCTGGACGGCTATGCCGATCGGCTGGCTGCGTGTCGCCGGCATAATCTTGAACCCGTCGTCACGCTCCAGCACTTCACTCATCCTGCCTGGCTGGGAGTGGACGTGTGGCTGGATGACCGCACGCCGGCCCTCTTCGAGCAGTTCGTGTCCACCGCCGTTGCACACGTCAATCGCCGACTGGTCGAGGTCCACGGAGAGCGTCCATTGCGATGGTTCGTCACCATCAACGAGCCAAATATGCTCGTCATCAATACATACTTAAACCGCCACTTTCCAGGTGGGGGCCATCGCGGCATGAAGGTCGTCGTTGCGGCCTACAACCGTCTCCTCGCCGCCCATGTGCGCGCTTACAACGCCATCCATGATCTTTTCGAGTCTGAAGGATGGCCTGCACCACGAGTGACGATGAATACCTTTTGCAGTGACGTTTACTGGTCTGAGAAGATGCTGCTGGACCTGCTTTGTCTCCGCGAGCGCGGTGTGCGCCCTCTAGAG
>DATDKN010000098.1:0-4917 GCA_036519995.1 Terrimicrobium sp.
TAATACATGATGTATTGTAATTTTGGGCTTAAGGGAATTCCAGAAATGGGTCGATAGGGGTATCGACAGGGGGAGGAAATAGATGTCGCCGCGGTGTCCGAGAGGTGCCGCGGCGACAACGTTTTCAGGTTTCCTTCAGCGCCTATGGTCCGCCAGAGAGGGAGAGGTCGGAAATGTCCTGCTGGAGGTACGCGGCGACTATCTCGACAACCAGACAATGGTCTTCTCGCTGGGGCAACCCTGAAACGGTGATGGTTCCAACGCACCCGGTGCCCTTTAAGAAAATCGGGAACGATCCGCCGTGGTGGGCGTAATCGCGGGCGTCAAGGGCTTCGAAGCTGAGTTTTTCCGACTTCACCATCAGTCCGATCGCGTAAGAACTCCGGAAGAACCGTCGCACGACATTGCGTTTGCGCCGCACCCATTCGGGGTTATCCGGCGTTGTCCCTTGGCGTGCAAAATAAAATAGGGGAAGTCCATGCAGCTGAATGTCGATCACAATGGCAAGCTGTCGTTCTTCGGCGATCGCGCGAAGTTGACTCCCCAGATCCCAGGCGGTTTGTGCGTCAAAGTGATCAAATTGCAGACGCTCTTCCTGCAAGGCGATTCGTTGGAGATCGTCCTCGATGTTGTTCATGGATAGCCCGAGTGAACACGGTCGTTCCTGCGCATGCGATGAAAATTGCCAACCTTCGAGATCCACACGATTAGATGACGATGCAAACCGGTCAGAGTTACGCCCCAGCAGACGGGAAGCAGCGACCTGGTCCGGTGCTCGCGGTGTTGCTGGCCGTGAGTTTCGCGCATTTGCTCAACGACACCATTCAAGCGATCATACCGGCGATCTACCCGCTCTTGAAGGAGAGCTTTCAGCTAACCTTTGCGCAGGTGGGCCTGATTACTCTGACATTCCAACTGACTGCCTCCATCCTGCAACCGATTGTCGGGCTCTACGCGGACCACCGGCCGGTGCCGTTCTCGCTCGCTGCCGGCATGGGAGTGACGCTTCTCGGTCTGATTCTGCTGTCGGTCGCGGGCAGCTATGCTCTGCTCTTGATTGCCGCCGCACTGGTTGGCATGGGATCGTCAATTTTCCACCCCGAGGCTTCACGGGTGGCACGTCTTGCCTCCGGCGGCAAACATGGTTTGGCGCAATCACTCTTTCAAGTGGGCGGCAATGCGGGGAGCTCGTTTGGCCCGTTGCTTGCGGCGATCATCATCGTTCCCTATGGGCAACCAAATATTGGGTGGTTCACGCTGGCTGCCTTTGTTGGCATCGTCGTGCTCGTCTGGATCGGAAGGTGGTATCAACAAAGCCTCGCCGGAAGTCAGATGGCGACTGGCGAGCTTCACTCTGGAATGGTAGGTCTGACTCTTCCACGGCGACAAATCGCCGGTGGCGTGCTCGTGCTCATCGCACTGATTTTCTCGAAATACTTTTATCTGGCGAGCATGTCGAGTTACTACACGTTCTACTTGATCCACAAGTTCAACACCTCGATCCAGTTGGCGCAGGTATTTCTCTTTATATTTCTTTTCTCTGTAGCGGTCGGAACAATCGTAGGGGGCCCAGTTGGTGACCGATTCGGACGCAAGGTTGTGATCTGGATTTCGATTCTGGGAGTGGCTCCCTTTTCACTCCTCCTGCCACACGTTGGCCTGTTCTGGGTGGGCGTGCTTTCCGTTCCCATAGGACTGGTCCTGGCATCGGCGTTTTCGGCCATTCTCGTTTACGCCCAGGAATTGATTCCAGGGAAAGTCGGACTGGTAGCTGGACTCTTTTTTGGCCTCGCCTTTGGGATGGGAGGGATAGCTTCGGCCGTGCTTGGCGAGATCGCCGATCGGACGAGCATCGAGTTTGTGTTCCTGCTCTGTTCCTTTCTCCCGTTGATTGGTCTCTTGACTTATTTCCTGCCGAAAGTGCCAGGCGAACGATGACGCCGATCTCCGCTTGTTAGGCTCTCGTGGCCGGAAGCAAGCTGAGGATCTCGTCGGTAGTTCCCAATTCTCCGAGCATTGGGAAGATCCAATCCAGGCTACGAGCATGCGCATCGGCGTTCAGATCTGTCACGGCATCAGCGGCGATGGTGACATTGTATCCATGTTCAAAAGCCTGGCGCGCG
This sequence comes from Terrimicrobium sp., assembly GCA_036519995.1. GTDB lineage: Bacteria > Verrucomicrobiota > Verrucomicrobiia > Chthoniobacterales > Terrimicrobiaceae > DASTFP01. The sequence goes on from DATDKN010000098.1 coordinate 2,124, forward strand.
GTGGATTCGACTCCCATGCTGGTGGCGATGCCCGCCAGCACGATACCAGTCGCTCGGCGGCGGCGCAGTTGCAGGTCGAGGTCGGTTCCAAAAAACGCGCCCCACTGGCGTTTCGTGATCAAAATATCGCTTGGCTGCTGGTCGAGGGCCTTTTCAAGTTCCGAGTAGTCCGGCGAGAGTGGCCCGATAGCGCGCGCGCTGGCTACTCGCAGGCGGAGGCGATCTGCTTCATCTGCCGAGTAGGCCACGCGAACGAGCACGACCGGCAGGCCGTATGCGCGGAAGGCTGCGGCCAGGCGGCTGGCATTCGCCACGACTAATTCGGTGGGATGAATAGTCGGCAGCCGGGGGATTCCTTTCTGCAGATCTGATCAGCACGAGAGCGGTTTGAGGATTGAGGGTCGTCGGCTTCATGAGGGGGGATCGTGGGCAAGCTTGTGCCGCATAAGCGTCCCGAAAAGAATCGTCAGAGCTGGAAGCAAGGATGAGGACACCGCCCACGAGGGTTTCTGTGTTCGGCACTTGCCCGTAGAGCAGCCAATCGAAGATGGCCGCTGCTACGAGCGAAAGGTAAAGGAATGGCCCCAAGTTTGCGGGGTTTCGCACGTTATGATAGGCGACGGATTTTGCGTATTGATTGAGAACGCCGAAGATGCCGAGTCCGATCACTACGGCCAGCGTTTGCCATCGGCGGAGCTGTTCAAGGGCAGTGATCGTCTGCTCCCATACGAACGGCAGCTGCACGACTGAACTAAGCGTAAGCAATACGTAGAAGGGAAAAAGGCTCCTCAAAGGGCTCTCCTCGTGGTGGCTCATTTGATGGAAGGCAAGTTGCGAACAGGCGTTGAAAAACCCTGAGGCAAGCGCCACAAGCACTATGCTATCGAGGGCTTCGCCAAAGGGATTTAGCACCAGAGCTACACCGGCAAATCCCAGCAGCAGACTCACGACTGTGCGGATCCCGAAGGTAATCCCAAGGAGCAAACGTGCCAGAATCGGGCTGAAGAGTGGACCGGTATTGTAGAGCAGCATTCCGATCAACAGCGATCCATGCGCGAGATAGTAGAAGAGACAAAACTGTGAAATAAGCACCGATGCCACCCGCAACCAGTCTAGACGACCGATCGCTTTGAGCGTCTGCAGAGCGTCACCACGCAAGACAATGAAAACCACCACAGCCGAGGCCAGATAACGCAGGAAGAGTGCCGGCAAGACAGAAAGTTCGCGCGTGGCGAGCTGTCCGAGCAGGCCGACAAGGGCCAGAAACAGCGCCGAAACCGAAGCCATGGCAAAGGCGTAGGGACGGTTCAGGGTGGGAGGACGAGCGCCCGCCGCGACATCCTCCGTCGTCCGCCTAGTATCCGATGGCCACTCCATCCAAGCGAGGGTCCGACGCCCCGCACAGCGTGCCGAGTTTCGGGTCGATTGTCACGGCTTGAGCACTGCCCTTGAAACTGCGCGCGAATTCATGGGGTTGAATCCAGTCCGCGGGCGCCTCCTCGCCAGGAATGATCTGGTGTCCCATCGAAGCGAGCCGACCGATCAGCTCGGAGGCAAAGGTCTGCTCCGCGGAAATGCGTAATCCGCCCAGCGCGCGGACTCGCGGCGCATCGATCGCCTCCTGCAAATTCATCCCGCGGTCGAGCAAATTGAGGAGAATCTGCACCTGACCCTGAGGCTGCATATTCGCTCCGACGCAGCCGAGGGTGAGACGCAAATTATCACCCTCAAAAACCATGGCCGGCAGAATGCTGTGCCGTGGCCGCTTCCTCAGACACACCTCATTAGGATGTCCCGATTCGAGAGAAAATTCTGCCGCCCGATTGTGCAGCAGAATTCCTGTATCTCCGGCGACCATGCCGGAACCAAACATGTCGGAGAGGCTAGTGATGAACGAGACCGCATTGCGACTCTTGTCTACGATCGTGAAATAGTTGGTGTCTCCGCGAAGACTGCCGGCGGTGCGCGTGGCTAGCGCCTTGTCCAACTGGATAAGTTCGCGGCGCGAGGCAATGAACAGCTTGGAAAGCAATCCCTCAACCTCCACCTTGTGAAAGTGGGGGTCGCCGATGTAGCGCTCGGCGTCGGCGAAACTGAGCTTGAGCGATTCAAGGATGAGGTGCTCCACGATCGCAGGGTCGCTTTTGGAAAGCGCGGCAACATCGAATCCGGCGAGAATTTGCAGGGCGAGCAGAACGATCAATCCTTGACCGTTTGGAGGCATTTCCATCACGCGATGATCGCGGTAATCGACTGCAATTGGTTCGACCCATTCGCAGTGCTGTGCAGCGAGATCGGAGGCGGTCAGATAGCCGCCACCCGCATCAGAGGCGCCGACGATTTTTTGGGCAAACTCGCCTTCGTAAAACAGCTCTCGGCCGTGCTTTCCCAATTCCCGCCACGTCCGGGCTAGGTTCGGCTGTCGAAAGATCTCACCAGGTTTTGGTGGCTGCCCGCCAACGAGATATTGTTCCATCGACTCTTTCGAGAGTCGTAATTTCGACGCGCCCCATCTCCAGAATTAGCGACTTTCTGGCTGACAGCGACACCCTCCTCGGCGTAGCAGGCCGCGGGTTCCACCAGGTCGGCGAATCTTTTCGATCCGAAGCGTTCGTGTAGCGCAAAATAGCCGTCTGCTGCACCGGGCACCGAGACGCTTCCCCAGCCGGCCTGAGGCATCTGCACCCAGCCGGCCTTCCGCAATGCCTCTGCCGTCATTGCTCGACCGGCTCGTCCGCTGGCGTTCAAGCCATGCAGCTTCCCCCGCCAAAAAACCATCACGAAGGCGTCGCCG
>DATDKN010000099.1:0-7160 GCA_036519995.1 Terrimicrobium sp.
AACCCGATCGCCGTCGAGAATATGCTTCGCGCGTCGCGGCGCTGCTCGAGCCGGGCGGTCGCTTCCTGGCGATCTTCTTTCTCAATCCAGATCATGACGAGGATGGCCCGCCGTATGGTTGCCATGTGGATGAGCTGGATGCCTTGTTCTCGCCAACTTTCGAGCTCGTCAGCGAACGAAACGGCTTGCCAACCTACCCGGGCCGCGAAGGAAGAGAGCTCCTGCGCTTGCTCGTAAGGCGGTGAGTCGCCGCTTTTTCCGCTTGAAGGGGAGAGGGCCGAGAGTTGTCATTTTCACAACGGTCACTTAGATGAGGCGCGACATGGCGGAGATGGTTCGGTTTCAGCATTTTGAACTTTCGCGTCGCGGGGACGGTTCGTTGCACGAACTGGGGCGAGGCGCCATGGGCATTACCTACAAGGCATTCGATACGAACCTGCGCTGCCACGTGGCCCTCAAGGTCATCAATTCAGCCTACCTGAACAGCGAAACTGCCCAGCAGCGGTTTTTGCGCGAGGCGCGCGCTGCCGCGGCGCTCCGCCATCCAAATGTCGCGACCGTTTTCCATCTCGGAAGAGAGGGCGATGACTATTTCTATGCGATGGAATTTGTCGATGGAGAGACGGTCGAGGCCTATATCAAACGCGAAGGCGCCGTCCCCGTCTTGATGGCGCTGAAGATTGCTGCGCAGGTGGCTCGTGCCCTGAGTGCAGCGCAGAAGCAAGGCTTGGTCCATCGCGACATCAAGCCGTCGAACATCATGTTCGTTCGCGAGGATGGCGGTGACTTCACCGTGAAGGTTATTGATTTCGGCCTGGCGAAAAACTCGCGCGCCGAAAACGAGGATCCGGCCACCCTTACGGCCGGCGGCTTCCTTGGCACCCCACATTTTGCCAGCCCTGAGCAGCTCGAGGAACGGGAGACTGATGTGCGGGCCGACATCTATTCATTGGGTGTGACTCTCTGGTACATGCTGCAAGGCGACACGCCTTTCAGCGGATCGACTGCCCAGGTGATGAGTCAACACCTGCATCGCGAACCTCCGTTCGACGATCTTCACGGCCAATCACCTTCGGTTATCAATCTTCTTCGACGGATGATGGCAAAGAATCCGAATGATCGTCCGCGAACTCCGACCCAGCTGCGACAGGAGATCGAGAGGATCATTGAGGAAGTTGAGGATCGAGATCCGGCGGCAGTCTCCCCAGCGCTTGAACTGTCCCCTTTGCCCTCTGAGTCGCCTCAAGAGAGCACGGCATCGGGCACAGTGCTTGCCGGCAGGTATCGTCTTGCTAACGAGGTGACCGCATCAGATCACGGACGGATGTTCCGGGCCGAGCGTCTGGAGGATGGAGCGACCGTCGCGATTCTCATCGTTGAATCCAGCCTCATTGGAAAGTCGGAAACCTTCACACGCCTCGAGCAGGAGGTGCACAGTTTGCAGCGCTTGGACAGCCCAACGTTCCAGCGAATTCTTTTACTGGAAACGACGAGCAGCTGCACGTTTCTGGTTTTGGAATGGGTGGAGGGTCCGGTGCTCCTCGACTTGCTTCGAAGTCGACGCGCGCTTCCCGGAAGTGAGGCTCGGCTGTTGCTCTTGCCTTTGGCCGATGCGTTCGACGAGCTGAAGACAGCCGACCTGATGTGTCCTGACATCGGCGCGCATGAAGTTTTTCTTCCGGGTGCCGATGTCGCGCAGCCCGTTTCGCAATGGCCATCGTGCCAGCCGAAATTTCTGCCGCTGACGACGGCCGGATCGAGTTCCGCATCTCCCGATGCGACCATGGTGGCCTCGTCGTTCGCGCTGATGCGCGCGAAGGGGGCGTTCGCCAGTGATCCCGCCAGGGCGTATGTCTACGCCGTGGCTGCGCTTGCCTATGAAATGCTTGGCGGAGTCAAAGCGGAGGGGTCTTCGGCGACATATGTGCCCATACCGGGCCTTTCTGAGCAGGGCAATGCGGTTCTGAGGCGCGCTCTCACACCGGGCCATCACTATGAGAGTGCGAGAGCCTTTGTTGAGAGTATGCCGGAGGAGGTCGTCACTCCGATGCAGCCTGCCCCGCGCGCGTCGGAGCCAAAACCATCGCCCTTGCCTGTCGAGAAGCCACGGGCAATGTCATGGGGATGGCTGTGGACCGTTGTGGCCATTCTCCTGGTTATCGGTGGCATCGTTTTGTGGCAGGGACTTCGCTTTGCGCAGCGATTGCGCATCGCGCAGGCGCCTCGAGTTGAGGCAGTCAGTCCGACGCCAGAGCCGGTAGCGACTTCTACTCCGCTCCTGGCTAGCACCCCGATGCCGAGCGCTGTTGCCACCCCTGTTCCGACACCCTCGCTCGCGCCTACGCCCTCGCCATACGAGCAGGCTGTGGCTGTTGCCGAAGAGTTGCGGCTCAAGGATGACCTTGCCGGCGCCATCGCAGCCTACACGGACATCGTCACGAACTTTCCCAACGAGGTACAGCCTCGGAACGCCTTGGAGATGATGGCGGCAAGTCTGCGCGCACGAGCCTCGAAGCTATCCTCCTCGGAGTGGGCCACTCTGCGCGAACCGTTGGAGAAAGCCGCCGCACTGGATGTCGTCTCAGCGCAGATGTTGCTGGGAGAAATGCTTCGGCAAAGCGATCCGGGCGATTCGCTCAAGTGGCTTATTGTGGCAGGAAATCATGGCCAGACCGAAGCGATGGTCACAGTTGGTCAGATGCTGGCGAGCGGGCGCGGCGTTCATGCTCCGGACTTGACCGAGGCCGCGATGTGGTTTTCCAAAGCTGCCGAGCAGGGAGATTCGGCGGGCATGTATGCCCTTGCCGAATGCCACCTGTTTGGACAAGGCGTTCCAAAAGACCCGCGGCGCGCGGTTGAACTTTTGACGGCCGCTTCCGCTCTGAACAATCCCAGAGCCATGAACCTATTGGGCGATGTTTACCGAAAGGGTATGCCGGGCATAATCGAACCGGATTTTAGCGAATCCGTAAAGCTGTTCTCCCGGTCACAAGAACTCGGTTTTCTCGATGCGCAAGGCAATCTCGGAGTACTCTACATTTACGGCCAGGGAGTTCCCAAAGATGAGAGCAAAGCATTCGCGCTTTTTCAGGACGGGGCAGAGAAGGGGAACCCTTTATGTATGTTTTTCTACGCGATGTGTTTCGAAGGGGGCGTAGGAGTGGAAAAGGATCGGAAAGCGGCTCGCACCTGGTATGTCCGCGCCGCTCAGGGCGGCAATCGCACGGCCATTGAATGGTGCAAAAAAAACAATATTCCGTTGGCAAGTCAACCCTAAGCCGCTAATAACCATCCACCTCTCTTTTTTCCCGATGAACATTCACGAATACCAAGCCAGGGAGCTTTTCGGTAAGTTTGCGGTCGCCACTCAGCCTGGAGGCGTCGCATCCACGCCCGAGGAGGCGGAACGAGTCGCTTCAAGCTTGGGCGGGGGCAAGCTGGTGGTGAAAGCCCAGATTCATGCAGGAGGACGTGGCAAGGGAACGTTCACGACGGGTTTTAAAGGGGGCGTGCACCTCTGCGATACCCCCTTGCAGGCGCACGACCTCGCCGCGAAGATGCTTGGGAAGGTCCTGGTTACCCATCAGACCGGGCCGGAGGGCAAAGAAGTTGGGAAGGTTTTTGTCGGCGAAGCCGTCGACATCGCCAAAGAGTTATATATTGCCATCCTCCTCGACCGGGCCACCTCGGCGCCCATCGTCATCGCCAGCACCGAAGGCGGAGTGGACATCGAGTCGGTTGCGGAGAAGACCCCAGAAAAAATTATCCGCATAAACGTGAATCCGGCGCTTGGGTTAATGCCTTACCAGACGCGCAAGATCGCGGCCGCACTGGGCTTAACGGGCCCATTGATGAACCAGGCCTCGAAGCTCTTTGCCAATCTCTACAAGCTTTTCATCCAGCGGGATTGTTCGATGGTGGAAATCAATCCGCTGGTGGTGACCGCCAAAGGTGAGTTGCTCGCGCTCGATGCCAAGTTCAATTTCGACGACAACGCACTCTTCCGTCAGTCCGAGATTGTCGCGATGCGAGACGTGACCGAGGAAGATCCGCGTGAAGTAGCTGCCTCCGAGCACGGCCTCAACTACATCGGACTGGATGGAAATATCGCCTGCCTGGTGAACGGCGCCGGTCTGGCCATGGCCACCATGGACATCATTCAGTATGCGGGCGGCAAACCGGCCAACTTCCTTGATGTGGGGGGCGGAGCCAGCAAAGAACAGGTCGCCTCCGCCTTTCGAATTATTCTTACCGACAAGAATGTCGAAGGCATTCTGGTGAATATTTTCGGTGGCATCATGGATTGTAACGTCATCGCCCATGGCATCGTCGACGCCGCGCGCGAGACCCACCTGGGCATTCCCCTGGTCGTTCGGCTAGAGGGTAACAACGTCGAAGCCGGGAAAAAGACGCTGGCCGAAAGCGGCCTCACGCTGATCACCGCCGAAAATATTCTTGATGCTGCGCAGAAAGTTGTCGCTGCCGTCAAGAAGAACGCCTGAGATGATCCCTGAGAACACGTCCATTGGCGTCCCGGGCGTGGATCGTGCCCAGGCGTGGCCCGGTGGCGACTCGTTCACGATCCACCAACGCAAATTGTCTTCCTGATTATGGCTATTCTTGTCACTCCCCAAACCAGCATTGTCGTGCAGGGCATCACCGGAAGTTTTGGCGCCCGGCACGCGCAGCTAAGCCTTGATTACGGAACGAATATCGTGGCCGGTGTCACCCCGGGCAAAGGGGGCCAGCTTTTTGCGGATTACGTCCCGATTTTCGATACCATTGAGCAGGCCGTGAAGGAGACGGGCGCAACGGTCTCGGTTATTTTTGTTCCGCCCCCTTTTGCCGCAGACGCAATCCTCGAGGGCGTGGAAGCAGATCTCGATTTGGTTGTTTGCATCACCGAAGGGATTCCCGTCAATGACATGGTCAAGGTGAAACAGGCCATGCGCGATTCGAAAACGCGGCTGATTGGACCGAACTGTCCGGGAGTTGTTACCCCCGGGGAGGGTCCGAATTCTCACGGTGGCTGTCGGATCGGGATTGCGCCGGGCTACATCCACAAGAAAGGCAACGTTGGTGTGGTCTCCCGCTCAGGCACGCTGACTTATGAGGCCGTCTGGCAACTCACCACCCGCGGTTATGGGCAAAGCACGTGCGTCGGAATCGGTGGCGATCCGGTTAACGGCACTTCACATCTGGATGTGCTCCAGATGTTCAATGAGGATCCGGATACCGAAGCCATCATTATGATTGGTGAGATCGGCGGGACCGCCGAAGAGGAAGCGGCCGCGTGGGTGAAAGACAATTGCAAGAAGCCGATCGCCGCTTTCATTGCAGGCGCAACCGCGCCTCCCGGGCGCCGCATGGGTCATGCCGGCGCCATCGTCAGCGGCGGCAAAGGCACGGCGGCAGCGAAAATAGCTGCCTTGAAAGATGCCGGTATCGCGGTTGCTCCCACACCTGCCGACATGGCGGATACGTTGATATCGCGACTGGGATAGAGTTCGAGTTTCCCTCCCCGCAAGGATCGCCCGCCAGGTTCACTCTTGGCGGGCGTTCGTATTCTCTCCGGCAACGAATCAGCTCGAGGCGAGCAGGTGTGGCGTTGTCTCCTCAAGGAGTTTCAGCTTCGCGTTCATTTTTGCGCGGGCGACGACAGGTTTTGATTGGCGAAGGCAATCAGGGCATCATAGTCTGAGGCAACCTGTTTTAACTTATGCCCGTTATCGCCAAAGGACTTGAAGGAATCATCGCCAATTCAACCAGTTTGAGCGATGTGCTCGGGAAAGAGGGAGTTCTCATTTATGCCGGCTACGATATCAATGAACTCGCCGGCAAGGCCACCTACGAGGAGATCGTTTACTTGCTTTGGCATGGTGCGTTGCCCAACCGTACCGAATTAGACGAGCTGAAAGCAAAGTTAAGGAATGAGCGTGAGCTTCCCCGCGGCGTGGTGGATTTTATCAAGTCGACTCCTCACAATGCCAACCCCATGGACGTGATGCGCACGGCCGTTTCCATGCTTGGGCTCTATGATAGTGGCCTAAGCGATGAAGATTCTCGGCAGGACGCGGACCATCGCCGTGCCATCAGCATCACCGCCAAGATCGGAGTTATTGCCGCCTACTTTCACCGCGCGAGACAGGGATTAGAGCTCCCCAAGGTCCGGGACGACCTCGGTGAGGCGGCGCATTTTCTCTACCTGCTGAATGGGACCGAGCCCTCACCGGAGGCGGAAAAAACGCTTGATGTGGCCTACGTGTTGCACGCCGACCATGGCATGAACGCCTCGACGTTCAGTGCCCGCGTGACCATCGCCACTCTTAGCGACATTTATTCGGCGATCACTTCCGCAATCGGGACGCTCAAAGGCCCCCTTCACGGCGGCGCGAATGAGGGTGTCATCCATATGTTACTTGAGATCGGCCGGGAGGACAAGGTGGATGAGTGGATCGAAGAACAGCTTGCGCAGAAGAAGAAGATCATGGGCATTGGCCACCGCGTTTACAAAGTCTTGGATCCTCGGGCTCCGCATCTGCGCTCCATGGCTGTGAAACTGAGTGATGAACTTGGTGAACCTAAATGGATCCGGATGAGCGAACGAATCGCCGAGATCATGAAGCAGAAAAAAGGTCTCAATGCCAACGTCGATTTCTACTCGGCTACCGTCTATTATTCGCTTGGCATTCCCACCGACATGTTTACTCCGATCTTTGCCATCTCGAGAACCAGCGGATGGACTGCTCACGTGCTCGAACAACTCTCCGACAATCGGCTATATCGTCCGCTGAGCGCCTACGTCGGGCCGCCCGTGGGAAAGAAGTTTGTCCCGATCGACGAACGCTAGCGGCCCGATTGGGGCGTGTGTTCGGCTAGGAATTTTCGTTTTCGTCTTGGAGTTTGGTCTTTGGGCGCTAGACTGGACTCGTGAATCCCTCCACGCTTTCCGACGATGACTTTTATCCCCTGATCGAAGCGAGGCATTTCGATCCATTCAAGCTTCTGGGGGTCCGGGAATTTCAAGGTAGCCAGTTCGCTCGGGTACTCCGTCCGGATGCCGCCGAGGTGGCGATCGTTGACGCCTCCGATGACGACCGTCGCTTCCCGCTGAACAGGGTTCATGCTGATGGCCTCTTTGAAGGGGTTTTGCGTGGGGC
>DATDKN010000100.1:0-4791 GCA_036519995.1 Terrimicrobium sp.
CATGAGGCTGATCCGTCTGAACCGTAATCGCGACCGGTCGTGCATCGGCAGCGCAACAGATGATAAACATGCGCACCAGATTGAAGCGATCTTTTTGAGTGTTCTTTTCACGCGCTGGCATGAACTGGCCGATCACTTCCACTTCTTTACCCTCGAAATCCGAGCGCATGGTGGGTTCTTCAGCCGCGTAGAGCAGATCGATAGTTTGCGCCTTGATCTGGCCGGAGGCATTTTTTGAAATGTAGCTGCCGTCGTCCTCACTGCCCGTGGACGGTTGTAAATCCTCCGATTCTGGCAGCGCCGGCTCAACATACGGCTGGTAGCTTGGAAGATCGTTGATGCTCGCGATGTAGCCCCGGTTGCTAACCGTAACCGCGCCGAACTGGTCGGGAGAGATCGTCGCAGCCAAGACGATCGGCAAGACGAGAACCGCCGCAGTCATGCCACTTCTTAGGAGCCTCGGCTGATCGTGCACGTGATCGCAGCACGACTCACAATCGTGATGGCTCTGTTCGGGAAGGAAAAGCAAACCGGCGGCGAGCAGCACAAGCACTACAGCGCTGGCGGCTGTCCAGACATGAAATGAGGGATGAAGATAGGATGCGAGGCGCCCAGAAATCACGAAGTAACCGAGCATGATCCCCCATATGGTAAGCACTCCGGCGGAGAAAAAGCGCTGGAGAGATCCGGTCATAGTCCAAAGATTCTCAATCGCACGCAAATCATTCCGATCAAGAGAAAAAGGCTGACACCCAAGCTGGCGACAAACCGCTTTCGAAAGACGGCGCCGTAAATGAAGAGAAGTTTCAGATCAAACATGGGTCCGAAGACGAGAAAGGCGAGCTTCGCGACCGCTGGGAATGAGATCAATGTGGCGGCGATAAACGCGTCGGAAGTGCTGCAGAGGGAAAGGATCGCAGCAAACACCATCAGCGAAAAGGTTGCCACCCAGTCATTGAGCGCCAGCGGCATGATCAACTCCTGATTGAGCGATGTGCTGAACAGCGCCGAAACCATCACGCCGAGGACAAAGAACAGCATCACGTCGAGAAAATCGGCTACCGCGACGCGCAAGGCATTGCCAGCTCGAACCGGCAAACGCTCGGTCCCGATTCCAGTGTTTGGAGTCGCAACCTCCGAGAGGACGCCGCGGCGCAAGAGCAAATGCTGCGGGAGGTGATGGACAGCCAGCGCCACTATCACTGCAACGAAATAACCGACTCCGAGACGCAAGAGCGTAAACTCCATCGGGTTCTGTCCGCGAAAGGCAACATAGGTGCTAGCCAGAACGATTAGATTTACGATGGGCGCGCCCAACATATAAGCGATTGCGTTGGATACAGGGAGGCCCTTGTTAATAAGTCGGCGAACCACTGGGACTACTCCGCATTCGCACATGGGGAACACCAGCCCCATTGCTCCACTAAGACAAATTCCGAAGAAGGCGTTTCTTGGAAGAAAGCGCACCATCACGCGGGAAGGAAGGAATTCGTCAATGATTCCCGATAAGAGAGTGCCAATCAAAATGAACGGCACCCCCTCGAGCAAAACGCTTAGAAATGCATAGGAGAAATCAGGGAGACTGAAAGTAAACCAGGGATTTTCCAAGACCGCGCGCGATTACCCTACATCGCTGCAGCTCGAATTCCAGCGCGGCATAAATCCCGCGAGCGCGTAAGCGATTGTCGCGCGTTACCATGATCGCCGCTTATGGTAATTGGCGCTGGGCGATTTTTTCGAGAAGCGCTTTTGAGGGCTTCACTAAGCGAGTGATCGCGCAGCGTCAACCACCTTCGCTGGAGTCATGCCGAGCGCTTCCATGACTTTCGCGCCGGGGGCGCTCATGCCAAAGCGATCGATGGAAACAGTCCTGCCATCAAGACCCACGTAGCGAAACCAGGGATCGGAAACACCGGCTTCAATCGAGACTCGGCACCGGATCGCATCGGGAAGCACGCTCTCTTTATAGGCGGCGTCCTGCCGTTCAAACCGCTCGAAGCAAGGCAGAGAAATGACCCTCGTGCCAGGACCAAGCTCGTCCGCTGCCTTCAAGGCATGCTGAAGTTCGCTTCCGCTGGCGAGAAGGATGGTGTCCAAGGCTGCTGTCTCTTTTCTTGCGACATAACCGCCTTTGAAAACGCCCTCTCGTCGCGATTCGACCGGGATTTCGTTCAAGGTCGGCAGGTTTTGGCGAGTGAGCGCCAGCAGCGTTGGTCCTTCGGTTCTTTGGAAGGCAGCCGCAAAGGCGCCCGCTGTCTCCTCGGGATCCCCCGGCCGGATCACATCGAGTCCCGGAATTGCCCGCAATGCGGCGACAGTCTCCACGGGCTCATGGGTTGGGCCATCTTCACCGACACCGACCGAGTCATGCGTGAAAATGTAGACGACGGGAAGCCTGGAAATAGCGGCCAGCCGGATCGACGGACGAGCGTAATCGCTAAATACCAGGAAGGTCGCTCCGCTCGGCCGAAAGATACCATCATAGGCAAGCCCGTTGAGAATGCCACACATGGCATGCTCGCGTATGCCGAAGAACAAGTTGCGCCCGCCTCGATTCTTCGCGTTGAAATCCCCGCCGTCTTTTATGTAGTTAAGCGTCGACCCATGGAGGTCGGCGCTGCCGGAGATGACGAGCGGCATCGCTTGCGCAACCGGCTGCAGCACCTCGCTACCGGCCTTCCGCGTCGCAATATTGACCGCCGGATCAAAGTTCGGGATCACGCTGAGCAGATCGGGAGTCTTGCCCGAAAGCACCGCTTCGAGTTCCGCCGCCAGATCTCCATTCGCCTTCTTCCATGCCTCGAAGCTGGATTTCCATTCCTCATAAGCAGCCTTTAATTTTTCCTTGTGTGTCGCAAAGTACGACTGTGTCTCGGGCGAGACATAGAACTTCTCATCCGGCAGGCCCATGGCCTTGCGTGAGGCCTCGACATACTTTACGCCAGCCTCGCCGTGAGCCTTGTTGGTGCCGGAAATTTCTGGAACGCCTTTCCCAATGAGCGTCTTTGCGATGATGAACTGCGGTTTGCCGCTCGTGGCCGCTTTCGCTTTCTCGAACACACTGAGGACTTCGTGAAGATCGTGTCCGTCGATGGAATGAACGTCCCATCCGTAAGCCGCAAAGCGCGCCCCGCTATCCTCGCTTTGCGTCACCGGTGCCAACGCATCCAGGGTTACATTGTTCGAATCGTAAAACATGATCAGATTGTCCAAGCCGAGATGCGCAGCGAGGGCTGATGCCTCTTGCGAGATGCCCTCCTGCAAACACCCGTCCCCCGCGAGGCAGACGACATGGTGGTCGAAGATCTTGTGCTCGGGAGTGTTGAAACGGGCTTCGCACATTTTGGAAGAAATGGCATAGCCGACGGCGTTCGACACTCCCTGGCCGAGAGGACCGGTGGTTGCTTCAACCCCGGGGGCTTCATGAAACTCCGGGTGCCCGGGCGTCATGCTGTGCAGCTGGCGGAAGTTCTTCAACTCGTCGATCGACAAAGCATAGCCGGAAAGATGCAACCAGCCGTAAAGGAACATGCTGCCATGGCCGGCCGAGAGAACGAACCGGTCACGATTGAGCCAGCGCGGATCGTCGGGATTGTGCTTCAAGGCATGACCGTAGAGAACCGCACCGATCTCGGTGGCTCCCAAAGGTAGACCAAGGTGGCCCGATTTCGCTTTTGCCACGGCATCCATTGCCAGTCCGCGCGCGTCGCGAGCGGCCAATTCGAGTGCAGGAATATCAAGACTCATTTCAGTGGAGGTGCGAGCGAAAGAAGCGTCTTAACTCTGGCTTGGCAAGACTAGAGCCGCGGGCGCGACATTTTTCACGATTGCGAAACCGATTACTCTGCCCGCTGGAGCGAAAACCTGATGCAGAAGTTGAAGGGGGCTTACAGAAGAAAGTCGCCACCCCCGCTGAGATCCCCGAATACCCTTTTTCAACTCTTATGTAGCAAACAGTCTCTCCGCCTGTCCCGCGGAGTCGAATTAAAATCCGATTGCCGTCAATCCGTCTTCGGCGGTGAGACAGTTTCCGATCCGCGGAAGGAAAACACCTTCCGGGAACAGATGAGCCTGTCGATAAAGGAAGATTGCCTGCAATTGCTCGACGGCTTGCAAGGCGCCCCAATCTCCGGCAGAGACTCCCGTGAAGCAAGCAGGCTTTCGCTCAAGGCTTTCGGAAAACTTCAACAGATCGATGAAGTATTTCAGAATCGCCGGAACCCCGCGAGTGCAATCGGGGGTAACGACGTGAAGTCCGGCGCATTCCAAGACTGCGTCTGCAAACGGCTTGGACGCCGGGGGCATCTCCGCACGGGTGGAGGAGGAGATGATCTCTGGAGGAAGCGCGGCAATGCCGATGATCTGTGTTGGCTGACCGAGCGCGCGGTAGATCGCATCGATCGACTAGCTTGGCAGTATTTCCGCCAGGCCGGTTTGTGCCGCAAACGATTGCTATGGTCAGATCGACTAGCAGCAGGAAACACCTCAGGCTGCGCCGCCAATCAACAAAAACACGTACTCGTAGCTTCCTCCAGCCTGACGCTGCTCACGCCGGATCGGCACGCCGAGCACGCGCTGAAAGAGATCGCGCTCCATGGATGCCGCTTCTGGGAACGCCTCGAAGAGCGCCTGCATCGGATGATGGCGCTCGATAATGCGAGGGGCGGGGTCCGCCTCGAAGTCGGACATGTGTCCTTCGCGGTCCCGCAGTCGCGCAAAAGATTTCGCGCGATCCGAAATCGTCTCCCCTTGTAGCTTCTGGGTGTAGCTCTTCGCCTTCTCCTGGAAATG
>DATDKN010000101.1:0-3915 GCA_036519995.1 Terrimicrobium sp.
CAGTCGAACTAAAGTTCTCATCCCCAACTCAGGTCATTTGATTCCGCTTCGCGGAATTGGTGGAGGTATGGGGATTATCTCGCCTCACGGCGAGCTCTGCCAATTTGGCTTCGCCCGCTAGGGCGCTTCCGCGCCGCGCAGTCGAACTGAAGTTCTCATCCCCACCTCAAGTCATTTGATTCCGCTTCGCGGAATTGGTGGAGGTATGGGGATTCGAACCCCAGACCTTCTCATTGCGAACGAGACGCTCTACCAACTGAGCTATACCCCCAATGTATTTGATTTCAATAACTTACATGATAATCTCTTCGGAGCAAGACGAGGCTTGTCTATACCGATACAAAGGTGTGGAAGCAAGCGTCGAAGCGCGGCTAGGCGCAGCACCAGCCAACTTCTGCGAAGTACTCCGAATGTCTCTCGTTTGAAGCGTCATGAAAAAATCAACGGAAACTACCATCCTATAAAGAAAATCCGCAGCAAGGTCAAAGCCTAGGCTCTCCCCTCGGAAAGCGGCATCCAGATAATCGGCCACCGATATGCCGCAGATTCCTTGCTAGCTTCCAGGGTCCAAGAGCAAACACAGACTTTGATCTTCGCTCCCACGGAGTCGTATTTCGTTTTTTCATAACGGAAGTGAACTGTGGTGCGACATGGTAACCGCCGCGCTCAGCCGACAGAGCAAGATCGAGAAGACACCTTCGAAACCTAGAAGTCGTGGATGTTAATCTTCTGGGATCAAGACTCGATCAGCGGGCAACCGAAAAAGCGAGCCTCTTTCCGAGCACTCCAGAGGCCCCCTTGCAGCCGAATGCATCACACTGCCAACCAAACGCTTCCTTATTCAGCATCAAACATTTAGCGCTCGGAACAAGTTGCTGCGGTAAAGGCAGGAAAGCTGGTCATCGTTTATCTCGCGAAGCCGAGAGAGTGCTACCGTACACAGGACAGAAGCAACACTCTGGAACTGCGCGGAGCCGAGTGACCACCAACATTGTCACTGAAGTATCTTCCTACGAGGCCATACCGAATCTCAAGAACGTTACGCCCAAGAGCGGCTCTGAGATCCAGATCGATGGAGACGCTAAATATTTTGCGCCGCAAGGTCTGAGTTTTCCCGCTACTCGCCCTATGAAATGGAGATCGAAGGAGATTTCAAGCACGTTGTTTTGCGATCTCACTCGGGCAATAGAACTCTATGGGCTACCGTCCGCAGCGGGACTGGTGCGCTCTTATTCTTACCTCCGCTTCGATATGACGAGAAGTCCTTTGTCCGCCACGACAAGCACTCGGAGAAGTGCTACTGGACCAAGGAAGCACTTCAATTTGGAAAAACGACTGGTCGCTGCTCTAAGTGCTTTGGCGGCTAGCCTGAAGCAGGCGGGGCAGCTGACACCACCGCCTGCTTCGACCGCTGAGTCGAAATATCGCCTTGCGAGCCCCGTTCAATCTCCACCTGAGGTCCTTTCGCGTCACGATTTATCACGGACCCGATCAACGGGTGCTACTCGAGAATCATTTTTCGGCGACGCTTTCGCTTCCGCCTGCCATCAGTGTGCTGACGATCGTGGATGCTCAACCAGGTTGCGATGCCGGGTGCCTATGGGGTGCATCCGCGCTGGCGGTGCCGAACGAGCGCTGGCAAGAGGTGGTGTCGGATCTCGTCGGGAAAGCCGAGATGATCGTTGCCGAAGTGCCGGTGCTGACGCCCGGTGCGCAGTTCGAGCTCGAGACCGGTGTAGAGAAGGGGAGAATAGGGCAAACCGTTGTGACTATTCCGTCGCCCGGCGCCCGTTTCCTTTGTTGGACGAAGAGGAGACGATCAAGCAATTCCCTCGAGTGTTGTGGGACGACGAACTGCCGGCCGTGGGAGCCAAAGACCACTTCGTGTTTTGCGACCTGATTGCTCGTGCGGGCGCCATGGCACAGCTCGAGCGGGCTGAACGAATAGCGCTCGTGGATTCCGGACGCGTCCTTGAGCAGTTCCCGGCGAGCTTCGAGGGTCTGAGAGAAGGGTACGAGCAGGCCGCGACGCACTACGAACGACACGGCGCCTTGCGAGGCCGCCCGGTCAAACTTTCGCGCACTGGTGGTGGCCACGATGAAGATCGAACTCGCGTCGGAAGGAGTGATAGTCGGATCAGACGACGTGGCGACAAGAATTTCGATTGTGGAGCGAATCGCGCACCTCAATCTTGCGATGGACCATCGGCCCGCAGCGCGGAATTATCTCAAATAGGCTATGAAGTTGGCGTCAGACACCGGTGTCGAACGTCGCTTGCAGGATCTCCAGCGACAGTTGCAGCAACTGGAAACAACATGAGTTCAGATGTGAAGCGACGCCGCAGTACTTACGTGTTGTCTCGAGTCTTTCCCATGAAGGTATGGTTTGTTCAGCCTCGTTTGGGCGCGTTGCACATGTCGCCTAACAAGCAATCGCAGCGGACTGTTACACGGCGTCGCGGGCGCGGAGAAAGTGCGTCATTTCATTGTGCAGATGCGCCGCGTGGGTGGACGCAGCGCGCGGCCGCTGAACTGCGGCATTGGGCCGCACATTACTGGCTACGAGGTAACCCGACGAGGACCGATGCCAATGACCGAGTGCTAAGCGCAGCGAAAGGTGCAGGCGAGTCGTTTGCGGAGCGCGGCGGTCGGCCGTCGTGCTGCATACGAACGCCCCGGCGATGGAGTCGCGCGGCTCTACGCCTATGCACCAAGCGCTGGGCACTGCTGATCTTGTTCCTTCTGGTCGTGTGCTGCACGTGGACCGAGCCTGCCACGGCTCAAGCTCGTCGGTCGCTTCCGAAGATAGGTGAGTTGTGGAGCGGAACCGAGTCGCGCCTCGAGTCTTACCGCCAACCATATGTGAAAGGTATGCGTGCCCTCGGTTGGATCGACCGTCAGACGGCAGCGTTCGTAGTCCGCTATGACGATGGCGACCCAAGCCGACTGCCGGTGCTGGCCGCGGAACTCCTGAGACTTGGCATCGACGTCCTTGTCGTCAACACGAGGGCCCTACCTGCGGCTCGCAAGGCCACGACCACCATTCCGATTGTCTGTCTCGACATGTTCGATCCGATCGCCGAAGGAGTGACCTCCACTCTGGCTAGGCCAGGCGGGAACGTCACTGGTGTGTCGTGGCAGTCGGTCGAGACCGGGGCTAAGCGGCTGGAATTGGCAAAAGAGCTACTACCGGGCCTTAAGCGCGTCGCGCTACTCACTGATGCCGAAGATCCCGGGGCCATGGTCGAAGCGAAGGGACTGAGGGCTACGGCCGCGAGGACCGGCGTGCCGCTTCGCATCTTTGGAATACGCCATCCTCGAGAGTTTCCTGCGACGTTCGCGGCGATTAAGAGCTATCGCCCCAGTGCCTTAATCGTCTCGACGAACACGCTCACGATATTGCATCTCGGTGAGATCGTGCGCTTTGCGTCGAGCAATCAACTCCCAACGTTCAGTGAAGCAGCCGAATTCGCGGAAGCCGGATTTCTTCTCACGTATGGACCGGACGTGTCCGACACTTACCGGCGTGGTGCCCTACAAGTGGACAAGATTCTCAAGGGGACAAACCTCAATGATCTCCCGTTCGAGCAGCCCGCCAAGTTCGAGCTCGTCGTCAACATGAAGACGGCCAAAGCGCTGGGATTGACCATTCCAGAGGCGATCATCTTGCGCGCGACAAGAGTGCTCCGATAGTGTGTTCGATTCAAGGAAGACCGACGTGCGATAGTGCCCCTACGCTGTGAGCGGCCAACCTCGCAATGCACCGGAGCAACAACAGCCGGCTTCGTCGCCTGTTGGCCGGTGATTGCGGTCGCTAGGCCTTACTGATCGCCCAACGGACGAGCTAGATGCAATCATAAATAAGTACAAGGACCGTCCTTTACGAGAGCATTTCGAGAGCCTTGACGACATCAA
>DATDKN010000102.1:0-2329 GCA_036519995.1 Terrimicrobium sp.
CACAACAGGATCATCCCAGGTAGCGAATAGCCATTTTCAATAAGCTTGAGCGTTGATCTTCGGGGTTTGTCGTTCTCGTGGCCCTGGATTTGGTAAAACAATCGCACGGCCCTCTCTTTGAAGAACGTAACAATGCGGAAAAAATGCATAAACACTCGCGCCCTCGAGCAGGAGAAATTATATTTTCCGCCAAACGGTAAGCCCATGCCCGACCCTCCTAAGGCGCCAAGAACATGTGCTAGATAATTGGCGAGTGCCCCATCCACTCTGCATCTCATACCAACAATCAATGATGCCCTCAATATAGAATAAACGGCACCCTCGTTAGGCCGTTCGGCTGAGAAGGGATTCACTTCCCGCACGATCCTACCAGTGTCATCCACAATGCAGACGCTCGTCTCTTTGACCGACACGTCTAGTCAAGCAAAATCATGCTGCGCTTCACCTTCTGATGCTTAATACCACGTCTCATTGATCAGAACCCATGAGCCCACTGGCGTAATCCGATGGACATGATTTTCCAGGGCCGGTCGACGAGCGTATTCCAGGCGTAGCAGCAGTGATCGACGATATCGTCGTAGGATTTGAAGATGCGGTTCGAGAGCCAGTTGTCGCGCATATACTGCCAAATGTTTTCGACCGGATTGAGTTCGGGGGATTTCGGCGGCAGGGCGAGAATGGTGGTGTTGGCGGGAATGAGCATTGCTGACAGATGCCATCCGGCCTGATCGACGAGGAGGACGGCGTGGGCTCCTGGTGCGACCGTCTTGGCGATTTCCGCGAGGTGCAGGTTCATCGCTTCGGTATTGCAGGAGGGCAGGATCAGAGCCGCGCCCTTGCCCAGTTTCGGGCAGATGGCACCGAAGATATAGGTCGATGCGGTTCGCTGATCCCGCGGCGCGCTCGGGCGAGTGCCGCGCTTCGCCCATCTGCGGGTGATCTTGTTCTTCTGGCCGATACGAGCCTCGTCCTGGAACCAGATTTCTATCTTGCCGACGTCGATCGCTTTTTCGCGCGCGACTTCACCCAGGCGCGCTGGGAATTTTTTTTAAAATCCTCGATTGCTCCCTCGGCTTGCGCGTGATGGCGGGGTCGTGCTGAGAGCTTGCGGTAGCCCATCGCGCGAAGCTCCCGGCTCAACGTCTGTTTGGCGACCGTGATGCGGAACTCCTCGTATATCCATTGCGAAAGGTCGATTAGCCGCCAGCGCACTACACCGTGGATCGCCGGGATCGGGCCGCTCTCGATCATCCGCACAATCGCCTGGCGTTGCTCATCATTGAGCTTCGAGGGTTGACCCGGCGATTTGCCGTCGAGCAGACCTGCAGCCCCCCGCGCATTGAACCGCATCACCCAGTCCCGAATGATCTGAAGTCCGACGCCACCGATCTTCGCCGCCTCGGTGCGCGTCGCACCGTCATAGATCGCTGCAACAGCCAAAAGCCGCCGAGCCTGCGGGCCATCCTTCGTCTTCCTCGCAAGACCGCGCAGCTGCGAAGCCTTGAAGTCCCCGCGCAACGCTACTGGAATAGCCATGACGAACCTCCATCGTTCGCCACCAATGAATCAGAGCGAAACTGATTTGGGAATCGTCAACGAGTCACAATTGCTGGGATTTGGTATTAGTCACGCAACAATTTTCAGATCGATTCGGTGGCCAGATATTCCGCCGAGAAGCTCGCCAACGTGGGCGCCCCACCGTTCCAAAGCGCCTTTGCGTTCAGCGAGAAAATCATGGCGCTGATAGACTGCGGCGACGCCAGAGATCGCTCCAGTTTGGTGGTTAAGGATTTTATCGGCGACGTGCGGCGGGATGCCGAGGCGCGCCATCCCGGAGACGCAGGTGCGCCGCAGGTCGTGAAGGCGCCAGTTCTTTACGCTTGACATGTCATCAAGCTCCCGCTTCGCAAGAGAGAATGCTCGAAATGGCTTGGTCCCTTGGACAGAGAATGCGAAGGGTCCTTGCTTCTTCATCCGCTTCAGGACGGTGATCGCTTGAGCCGAAAGGTGCACGCTATGCTGTTTCGCATTCTTGGTGCGAGCCTTCGGCAGCGTCCAAATTCTTTGATCGAGATCGAACTCATCCCAGGTCGAACCCGCAACTTCCTCACGGCGTTTGTCCGGTGAGCGCCAATAGTTCAACGATTCCGCCGTATGGGCCCCCCATCGTTCTGGCAGCAAGGATGACTTGAGCCAGTTCAGGGTCAGTCAGCACCCGGTCGCGGGCGACTTCCTTGGCAGGGAGGGGAACACCATCCGCCGGCGACAGATCCAGAACGGCCCGGCCAACGCACCAGCGAAGGAAGGTCTTAATGGTCTTCGGGGTCTT
>DATDKN010000103.1:0-2280 GCA_036519995.1 Terrimicrobium sp.
TCTGCCGTGGACACAAGCAGTATCGGCTTCTTTGGCTTAGCAAGGCGCCTCAAGACCGAACTTCGTCTGCCCGCGATTTCGAGTGATGGCTCCAACTGGTCGAACGGTAGAGTATTTAGTCTCGGGAAAACAAGCACATCGGACGAGGGATCGAGGGCATGAATGACGGCACCCAGCCGCTCGGCCCTATTCTCGTTCTCAGCGAGAAAGACAATACCGTTGCGGCCAGCCTTGCTCCATTCCGCCAGCAGGTGGAGAGCCATCATACCCAAGGGAGATGAAGAAGAGATCGCAAGCCGCGGTGAAGGATTCTTTCGCTTTGCTGCCCTCCTGGCGCCGCGCGCTTTACTAGAACGTCCCACGCTAAACCCGTCGTTGATCGCGACCAGCTAAAGCCTGATGGCGAATGTTCCCTCGATAGGCTCGCCAAAGGTGCTCGGAGCTTTGCCTAGAACAGCGTCCATACGCGAATCTCGTCGCCGACGCACGTCTCCAATCTAGTCGTCTCGTGACAAGTCGCCCCGACACAGAGTTTTGAGACTTCGGCAGGCACACTTTGACTAAAGCTAACGATCTTTTGGGTGGCGAAGGCGGCCACCCTGGAGTCGACAATCTGCTCCGGCCATTCCCCGTCGAGTGGAGACCGACAACTCGGAAGCTTGACCGAAGGAAAAATGACAGGTCCGAAAAGTGCCCCAGGAGCGGGCATGATCAGGCCAGGGCGTCGAGCAAAACTTTAGCGTCCCTAAGGTCGGGCGTGTCGAAACCCTCGGTGAACGCATAACGGGTGCCAGCAGTTCAGGGGGCGCCGCGGTTGCCGTTGTCGCCCCACTTCGCGCCAGCATTGCGGAGACAGTCGTTCCACTCGCCCTCAATTCGCGCTCGCTCAGGAGAGTTACGGCGACAGCGCAAGAAGGAATCTTGCAACGCACAATTCTGACTGCGCCGCAACAAAGGTTGACCTAACTGCGGAATCGACGTGGGTTATTTTCGCAAGGTCGTAGTCTTTCAGAACAAAAGCTCCTGGTACAGGCCCTGACAACCACTAGGGGAGAAGTATGGCCGACAAACGGATGCAGCCCACGTGGGATCCGCTCGTCCTTGCGGCGCAACTGCGGAATATCGCGGAACAAAGCCAGCGACTGATGCGGCGCTTCGTGTCTCATCAGCCGGAGGCAATCAGGTCTGGCGGCACGTCAACGCTCGGGTTCGATTTTTTCGAGCTCATGACGAGGATGATGACCGACCCGGTGGCAGTCGCCCGCGCCCAGATCGACCTATTCTACAACTCCATAGATCTATGGCAGAAAACGGCGGAACGCATGCTCATGCTGCGTGCACGCGAGGCTAATGCCCCGAGAGACAAACGCTTCAGGCATCCAGACTGGAGCGAGAATGCAATCTTCGACTTTGTTAAGGACAGTTATCTCGTTGCTGCCAAGTCAATTCTTTCTGCAATCCGCGACGTCAAAGGCATGGACGACGCCTCTGCTCGCAGGGTCGATTTCTACACGCGCCAATTCGTCGATGCCTTGTCGCCTTCCAATTTCGTCACCACCAATCCGGAGGCCCTCACCGCAACCCTGGAATCCGGCGGACAGAACCTGCTGCGCGGCTTGGAGAATCTCCTTGCAGATCTGGAACGCGGCAATGGCCGGCTTGCGATTACAATGACCGACATGAAGGCTTTCCGCGTCGGCGAAAACATCGCAATGACCCCAGGAAAAATCGTCTACCAGAACGAGCTCATGCAATTGATCCAGTATACGCAGTCCACAACAGAAGTCCGGAGGCGGCCGCTGCTGATCGTCCCGCCATGGATCAACAAGTTCTATGTTCTCGATCTACAGCCGAAGAACTCCTTCATCAAATGGGCCGTCGATCGGGGACATACGGTGTTCGCCATCTCCTGGGTGAATCCCGATGAGAAGCTTGCTGAAAAGGGCTTTGAAAATTACATGCTCGAGGGACCTTTGGCGGCATTGGACGCGATCGGGTCCGCGACTGGCGAGCATAACGTCAACGCGATTGGCTATTGCCTCGGCGGAACCCTGCTCGCTTCGACGGCGGCATATTCGGCCGCAAACGGCGACGACCGGATTGCAAGCGCCACTTACTTCGCGACGCTTGTCGATTTTGCCGAAGTCGGGGATATGGCCGTCTTCATCGACGAAGGGCAGCTGGCGTCTCTCGAAAGACGAATGCGCGAGCGCGGCTATCTGGATGCGCGGGATATGGCAGCGGCGTTCAATATGTTGCGCGCCAATGACCTGATCTGGT
>DATDKN010000104.1:0-6923 GCA_036519995.1 Terrimicrobium sp.
CCTCCGCCAATTCCATTAGCGCTCTCAACCTCCTCCGTTTCGGCCGCATGCTTCATCACGGATCGTTTGAAGCCCGCGCCAAGGCCATCCTGAGTTCGAGTCGCGAAGCCCTCACGCGGGCGCCTACCGCGGTGCCACAAATGCTGGTCTCGCTCGATCTGGCGTTGTCTCCGCCCGCGCAGGCGGTGGTCGCGGGAGCACCGGAGTCTGCAGATGTCCGAGAATGGAACACCAAATTACATCGAGAATTTTCGCCGCGCCGAGTGCTGCTCCTGACAGACGGCAATTCTTTTCTTCTGGAACGAGTCCCTGAACTGGCGAGTATGAAGCCGCTCCAGGGCCGAGCCGCACTTTATCTTTGCGAAGACTTTTCCTGTCAGGCGCCTGAAGTCTTGCCGTGAAAGCGTCCGGCTTTCTTCATTGTGCCTTGCGCTCACCGGATCCCGTGCGGATAGGGAAATTTTACGCCGACCTCTTCGAGACCGGCTTCTTTATTCACCCGGTGCTGACAGGGCTCGGGATTGTCATAGTCAAGATCGCCAGTCCTGAGTCTGTATTTCGCGGGATCCTGGAATTCTGGCCGCTGGACATCCAATGGGATGGAGCCACAGCTTCGGTGCGCAGAATTCCTGTTGGTTTGCCGCCGATGCAGAATCATGTCGCCTTCCGCGTCGACTTGGCGAAGGAAGAAATCTTCGAAAGGCTTACCTTGCGCGGGATTGCCGCTCGTTACGAACCACGCGGCCCCGGCCTGGTTATCGTTGGCTTTGACGACCCTGATGGAAACTTTGTCGAGTTGTTTCCAAACATGGAGACCATGGAGCTTCCACCGCAGGCCTTTTGCGACGCGCAAGAGCTGGATCGCATCATGGCGGAATGTAGGGCGTTGCTGGACCGATGGGCGTCGGTCGACGAGAGGGGCCAACCTATTTATCCGTTGGCGCAGGCATCTTTCGCGAGTCATTTCGGAAAGGCTTCGTGGTCACTGTAGCGCCGGTGTCCCCACCGGCGAAGGGCTGTCGACCGTCGGGAGACGGTCGCTACAATCACGAGTTTAGTCGCGAAGTCTTTTGATGAAGTACTTGGGGGATTCGGTGTAGCCCTGACGCGCGTAAAAGCCGTGGGCGTCGGTTCTCCGAGCGTGGCAATGCAATTCGATACGGTCGCATTCTCGTTCTGCGGCGAGGCGGCAGGCCTCGCGCTCCAGCATTTTCCCGAGCCCTCTCGATTGCATCTCCTTGTCTACGCAAAGATAACTTATCCGAGCGAACCCACCCTCTACGGCTATCTGTGGGACATAGTGCATCGCAAGGAACGCGATCACCCTCGTATCGTCCGCCTCGGCAACGAGAAGGTCTTCGTTTGGATCATTTAGAAGTGCGCTCAGCTGCTGGTGCACAAAGTCAGCCGACACCGGATATCCCAGTTGATGGAGCAGGCGGACGATCTGCGACGCATCCGAGACCCTGGCCCGCCGGATCACCGCTTGGTGAATAGTGTTGGCGATTTGTTCCTTGTGCATCTTGTTAAATCTGCGTGGTTCGCTTCTAGACCACAATCAGGTTTTTGACGTGTCGGTGAGTGAATTCCTGCTGATGGGAATTCTTCCCGCGGACCGTCCTATCTCTTGCCGACCCGCTGAATCTCAGCTAGATAGCGCACGCGCCTCCGGGCAAACGACGACCAAACGACTGCCATGCAAACTTCTTCGAAAACGCCGGAAAGAAGGGACGGGAAAATTTCTGTGCGCCAACTGCGGGAAAATGAATTGGCGACTGCCGACCAGATCACGCGGGTGGCCTTCGGCACGTTCGCGGGGCTGGCCGATCCTGCTTCGTTCATGGGGGATGCAGGCTATGTGCGCACCCGCTGGAAGGCCGATCCATCATCCGCGTTCGCTGCCGAAATCGATAACGAGATCGTCGGTTCAAATTTTGCGACAAATTGGGGCAGCCTCGGTTTTTTTGGACCATTAACCATTCGACCTGACCTCTGGGACAAAGGCTTGGGGAAGCGGCTCATGGAACCGATCATGGAGTGCTTTGACCGCTGGCGAACCCGGCACGTCGGCCTTTTCACTTTCGCACACAGCCCCAAGCATCTTGGTTTGTATCAGAAGTTCGGGTTCTTCCCGCGCTTTCTCACCGCACTCTTGTCCAAGCCAGTCGAGGCGAGCGGGCACGCCTCAACGTGGACGAAGTTCTCGGACAATGGCGCAGGTGGTTCGCTCGATGCCTGCCGTGAGGTCACCGAGGCTGTTTACGAGGGACTGGATACGAGTCGTGAGATCCAGGCCGTCGCCGATCAGAAACTTGGCGATACTATCCTTCTTTGGAGCGAGAGCAAACTGTCAGGGTTTGCCGTCTGCCACAGTGGAGCGGGAACCGAGGCCGGCAGCGGAGTCTGTTACGTGAAATTTGGCGTTGTCGATCCGGGCAAAGGTGCGGAACGCGACTTTAATCGCTTGCTCTACGCGTGTGAGGAGTTCGCCGCAGCACAAGGTGCTTCGCGCCTTCTTGTGGGAGTTAACACAGCACGCGAGAACGCCTATCGTCAGGTGCTGGCGCGTGGCTTTCGCATCGACTTCCTCGGTTTGTCGATGGCCAAACCGAACGAAGCCGGCTATAACCGACCTGATGTCTACTTGATTGACGATTGGCGCTAACGATCCGAAATCGCTACGGAAGCCTGTTCATCAGCCTTGCCCATCCCGAGTGAAGAGCCGTTCGTGCTGATGACTTCTTGGTACCAGGAGAAGCTCTTCTTCTTGATGCGTCTTAGGTCCTTTTCGTCTGCCTCGTCCCGGTTCACGTAAACAAAGCCGTACCGTTTTTGATAGCCGTTGAGCCAGCTGAGAAGATCGATAAACGACCAGCTGCAATAGCCGATCAGATCAACGCCGTCGGTGAGCGCCCGGCGGCATTCGGACAGATGCGCATCGAGGTAGGCTATACGGTACGTATCATTAACGACATCCCCGGGCTCGAGAGTATCGAATTCACCTAGGCCATTCTCGGTAATGAATACGGGAAGTCTGTAACGGCTGGTGATTCGCCGAAGCCCAATGCGCAATCCGATTGGGTCGATCGCCCAATCCCAATTGGAAGTCTCCAAATGGGAATTACGTGCCGTTCTATACAGGCCAGGAATGCCTACCGACTGAGTCGTGCCCTTCTTCCCCGTAGTGTTAAAAGCTCCTTCCGAAACTCCGTCCAGGGGGTTGGATTCATAGGTCAGGGTATGGTAGTAGTTAACTCCGATAAAGTCTGGAGTTCCCTTTTCAAGGAGGTCGAAGTCGCCGTCCTTGAGGGTGGGAGCGAGTCCCTCTCGTTGCAAATAATTGAAGGCAACCTGCGGGTATTTTGCCCAGCAATAGACATCCAGCCACCAGCTATTGGTAAACTCCTCGGCGTTCTCAAAGGCGAGTATATCCTTAGGATGACTCGAGGCCGGGTAGGCAGGAGAATAAGCGAAGCTCGGGCCGATTTTGCCGTCTGGCACGTGTTCTCGAAAGGAGTCGATCGCCTTGGCGTTTGCCAGGAATGCAATGTGATTCGCCTCGTAAAACCGCTTGGGATCTTTCACCCCGGGCGGATGCATGGCGGTGATGAAGCTGTGCCGAGAGTTGAAGTTCTGCTCGTTTAAAGAAACCCAATACTTCACCCGATCGGCGAATCGCTTATAGAGTGTGATGCAATAATCATCAAAGTCCTTGATGATCCGGCGTGATTCCCAGGCTCCATATTCATCCATCAGGGTTTGAGGAACGTCCCAATGATACAACGTCAACACCGGTTGAATATCATGAGCGAGCAGTTCATCAATAAGGCGATCATAGAAGGAGAGGCCCGCTTCGTTGATTTCACCTCTGCCTAAGGGGAACACGCGGGGCCAACTCACAGAGAAGCGATATGCGTTGAGCCCCATCTCGGCCATTAATGCGACATCCTCTCGGTAGCGATGATAGTGGTCGACTGCGATGTCGCCATTGCTGCCCTTGTAGGTCTTGCCGGGAATTTTGGTAAAGGTGTCCCAGATGCTGGCGCCCTTGCCATCCACATTCCAGGCACCTTCGACTTGGTAGGCCGCCGAGGCGGCTCCCCATAAAAAGTTCTTGGGGAAGGGAGAGAGATTTTGATGAATCATACCAGAGGTTTACATGATTTTACGAGAGCCGTGAACCCCCCGCGTGCGCGCCGCTTACGATTGCAGACAGCCATGCCGCAGCGATGAACAGGATGTGCGGGGCAGCGAAAATCTGATCAGCGTTCAGGTATTTATTTTCTGGCATCGGCTTGGTCCGAAGAGTTCACTGCCGCCGGGTATGAATGATCAGCTTATTTCTGTGCTCGCGCCCGACAGGGACATTCTCCGTTTCGAACCCCGCTGGTGATTGCCTTAAACCCACTCGAGGAAGAAAAACAGGTCCAAACGGATGTCCTTCTCTTCACGATCTGCACGGACCAGCCGGGGTTCGAAGTTCGTTCTTTCGTGTATTTCTTTGCCGGGGCGTACGAGCTCAAAGGTATTCTGCCGCTGGTGGAGAGAAATGCGCGTCGCAAAGCTGTGGAGCTACTTCTCGAGGACGTCGAGAGACGGCATTCCCAGTTGAGTGCGGCCCTGGCAAGTCTTCGTCTCACCGAAGCTTCTGAGGAGTTTCCAGACTGGTATTCGGCAGCGCTACTTGCCTGTCCATGGAACCTGCGCGAATCCTTCTACGATCTGCGGGAACGGGTCCATTCAAAGCCTCTTATCGCGCTCCTTGATGGAGCTTTCGAGCAGACCATCGTTTGCAGAATCGAGTAGAGCGCGCTTGGTTGTAGCGGCGGCGCCCCCCGCCGCGATCGGTCCCTGGGCTCTTTGGCGGAGCGCTCCAGCGCGGCTTACCGCCATTCGTGCTTGGGATACTGCCGCTGCAGCTGCTGCTTTAGCTTTGGGTAACCTTCGAGCCAAAATGAACGCAAGTTTTCCGTAACTTGAACGGGCCGAAAATTTGGAGCAAGGACATGGATGAGCAATTTCACCCGTCCTGCTGCGATCTTGAGGTCGCCGGTGACGCCGTAGAGGTCCTGGATACGGGCACCCACAAACGGTTGACCATCTGCCGGGTAGGTGATTTTCGCGCGGCGGCCTCCCGGCAGCTCGATACGTTCGGGCGCGTGCAGATCAATGAGCTGCTGGTGAGCGGGCGAAAGCAGGGACCGCGCGAGGCTTAGAATCGGGCGATCTTTGATGTCGCGATAGTTGGTGGCACCCTCGCAGGCGAGCTGAATCAGGTATTCGCGCTCGGCTGAGCCAATTGGTGGAATTCCCTCCTCGGGAAGAGCTGCAGCCAGAAAATTGACACGCGCGATCCATTGTTCCACTGCATCGTTCCACTGGGTGAGCGTGAGGTCTCCGGCGGCCACGGCGGTTGCCAGACAAGCCGAGGCTTCAGCTGAAGGCTCGGCATCGCGGTCTTGCGAATCGATAACCAGGTCGCGAAAGACCCGTTCCCGCCGCACGACCACCCGGTTCTGCGACTTGTCAAAATGGTAGGCGACGCGCTCTTCAAAATCGTTTGGGAACATTTCCCGCAGCCAGTGCTCTTCGATTTGCGTGGCCAACGACAGGAGCACTTGGGCTTCCCCGCCGCGGCCTTCGATTTCCGTGATCTCGGCTGCGACGATTAGACGACTGTTCTGCGCGACGCTGGCGCGAGCCAACTGTCCTCGACGGCCGTGAACGATGTCGCAGATCAGCGTGCCTCCGCTGCGACGGCGGGCAACTTGGTCGGCGAATCCTGCGAGCACACACCGCGCGATGGCCTCGTCACTGGCCGCCTCGATTTCCGTCTCGAGGCCTTCATGGCGTGCGATCTCAAGAAACTGCTGGAAAAGCTTGTCCACCTGCCTGGCAGCTTCGGCATGGATGGCCAGCGGTCGGAGCGCATCGATGCGAAACTTGTGACGGCGGGCATAAGAGAATGCCCGGATGAGGATGAGGAAATCGGAAATCCCTTGACCAAAGATTTCTGCACGCTCCTCCTCGACACGTCGCTCAGCTCTCAGCAAAAGATTGCGCGATTGCGTCAGGGCGGCGATGAGCGCGGCGGCGCGCACGCAATTGAAGTCCTCAGCCGCGAGAAACATCCGTGCATAGCGCGGATGAACAGGGAAGCTCAGCATGCGGCGACCCATCGAGGTGATTCGATCGGAATGGCTGTCCAAAGCGCCGAGGTCGCACAGCAGCTGTTCAGCCCGACGTAGCGATTTCTCCTCGGGAGGATCAATCCACCGGAAGGTGGCGAGATCGCGCACTCCCGCCGCCCTGAGCGAGAGGACAGTTTCAGCCAGATCCAGGCGTCGTATCTCCGGTAATTCTGATGCGGCTCGCAGGGCGTGATCCCGCTGGGTCCACAGTCGCAGGCAAAGCCCTGGCGCGGTGCGTCCCGCCCGGCCGGCACGTTGTTCCGCCGACGCGCGGCTGATCTTTTCAATGAGCAAGGTGTTAATGCCCCGATGGGGATCATAGCGGGCGACGCGCGCCAGGCCCGAATCCACGACCATGGTGACCCCGTCGATCGTCAGGGAAGTTTCTGCCACATTCGTCGAAACAATGATCTTGCGCATGATGCTTCGCGCGACCGCCTTGTCTTGTTCAGAGGCAGGAAGCTCGCCATGCAAGGGCAACAGAACGCAGCCGCTGGGCACACGATGACTGATTTCCCTGATGGTCCGTTGGATTTCGTAAGCGCCCGGCATGAAGACGAGGACGTCGCCCTCAGTCTGATCGAAGTTCTCAGCGATGGCGTCGGCGGCGAGCTCCCAAGGCGGATCGTCTCGCGGATCGTGGCGCAAGTGCTCGATCTCCACAGGGTAAGTTCGGCCCTCAGAGGATAGGAGTTCACAGGGAGCCAAGTAGCGCTCCAGCTGAGCGCTCTC
>DATDKN010000105.1:0-7680 GCA_036519995.1 Terrimicrobium sp.
CGCCTGCCATCTCGAACGCATCGCAAAATACCGCATGCAAAACTCCGCCCTCTTTGCGGTGAGCGCGCACGGTCCCTTCCGCGAGCACAACATCGTTCTCTTCGGTAAGACGCGTCACAACGATCGTCGGGCTCCCGCTGAATGCGTCGTTTTCGATCTCTTTATCGAAGGCCTCCTTCCCTCGAATATGGAACATTCCCGGAATGATCCATTCCACATCGTCGGCGAGGCACGAGAGCACCACGGCATGATCAGACCTGCGAAAGCCCTCCAGATAGAGTTCCACTGTCTTCTTGTTGTCAGTCATAAACTTTTTTGTGACGTCGCGCGACAAACTCTTCGGTTCCATGCCTGCGGCTCAGTGTGACAGCGTTCTTCTTGCGCAATCGATAAGCCTTTCTCGCCCTGCGGAAGCTTGGATTGTTTCCGTGCAGGCATTGACCGCCTTCTCAATGGCGGCGCGGGACTTTCCCGGGAAGTCGCGACAAAGCTTGTCCACCAGGTGTTCGATCTCCCAGTCCTGCCATGAACTCTTATCGCCATAAGGCGCTGCGGGATCGTCTCGCATATCTAGCGACCAAAGGGAACCATCTCCAATGTCGGAAGTCGAGGGCGTCTGACTACTCAGCCTTCAAGTCTCAACTCGCCCGCGTCAAGACACCCATCTGAGCCATCAATCCAAGCGCATCCATGATGATTCTGGTGTCCTTGATTTTTCCATCAACGACGCGGTCTATTGCGATCCCCCAGACGGACACTGAGCGTCCGGTCGCGGCAACGCCCAAGAATTCCGCTCGATGGGTGCCGCTCCAAACAAATCGGCTGACGACTTTGTCACCTTCCTCGATCTGCTCTTCGACCGACCAATGCATGTCCGGAAACGCCACGAGAAAGCCGCGCAGGACGTCTTTCAGACCACTGAGTCCCGGGCCTTGTCCGGGAAATGGAGCCTGCTCGAGGACGTCTTCGTGAAAATACTTTCCGGTGGCCTCAACATTGCCTTGATTGAGCACATCATCGATGAACTCGCGCACCAAGTTGGCGTTGTTTTTCATTTGAGGGGGAATCACTTTCCCTCCTACTGCTTCTCGGTTACCGGGTCAAGGGGCGCTATGGTCATTGTCTGACCAAAAACTTTGCGCTAGGGCGACTTACGCGTGCTGATGTTCCGCAACCACTTCGCTAAGCACTTGCCGGGCCTTTGCTGCTTCCAAGGAACAGCTGCCCCTGTCTTCGGCAACTGTGATCAAGGCTTTCCACACTGCCCAACCCCTTCCGCGGGACCAGGTGCCGGTATCGAGCGGAAGAGCGGCGCGAAAAGCCTCGCGACTTTCCCCCGAGAAAAACGTCCACGCAATCGTTACATCACAGGCAGGATCGCCCACCCCCGAAGACCCGAAATCGATAACAGCACTCAATCGGCCTCTCGTGACCAGCAAATTTCCTGCACTGACATCGCCATGTAGCCAGACGGGTCGGCCGCGCCATCTGGCCTCCAAGGCTTCGTCCCACACTGAAGTCACGGCGTCTCGATCGATCATCCCCGCCAGTTCTCGGATTGCTTGACGCGTCTGCGCGTCATAGATCTCCAGCGACCCACCCCGATAGAAGTTATGCGGTCCAGGCGCAGGTCCACCTGCCGGATCGATCCGGTGCAGAGCGAGAAGGAACTCTGCGAGCGTGATCGCAAATTGGCGCAGATCGGCGATGTGTTCGATGGTCGCGTCCTGACCTTCGAGCCACCGATAGACTGACCAATGCCATGGATAGCCGTGGGCGGGAACTCCCATGGCGAGCGGAACAGGGATGGGCAAAGGCAAAAGCGGCGCGAGCCTGGGCAACCAGCGTTGTTCCTTCTCTACTTGTGCCGAATAGCGAGCGGCGCTGGGTAAACGGACGGTCATGCCCTCGCCTGTTGTCCCATTTGCCAGATGCAACCGGTTTGATAGGCAGATACGCCCACTGGGGAAATTGGCTCGCGACCAACGTGCGCACGAGAGAAGCATCGATGTCTACGCGCGTGGTAGACGTCTCTCCCGACCCTCGTTCTGTCGCCTGGTCAGACCATTTCATCTACCGGAGACGATAACTATGAAAACAGAGACAGGAAAATGCCTGTGAAATATTGGGCAACAAGACCAACTTTCCGGTGTCGGGGACATGCTTTGAGGAAGCACAGTGGCCACCGCTCACCTGGCAGGGCTTTCTGGGTCTGCCGATCAGGGTGGTTCCACGCATGGCGTAACAACTCGAAAAATCACTAGTACCTTATGAATGATGACAAAAAACCGTGGTATCAACTGAGGGACAGCGAAACCAAGTGGTACCACCATCTCATGCATGGCCGAGTCCTGATCATGCTCGTCTTGATGGCGATTGTTGCCCTCCTGGCCATCGGAATTGGTATCTGGGCGATCCTCGGCACATGAATGCTTAGTTGCGGACTGCAGGCTACTTCGAAATTCTAGAGATCTTGTCCACCCTCCGCGCACGTGCCGCGTCGCTTTGTCGTGAACATGCCACACCTCCAGACCGCTACGCGCCAGTGTTGGTAGCGACGATGTCCCCATCGTCGAGGATGGTCCTGCAGCGATAACGGCACATTGCCGAACGCTCAAGTGCCAATCGTCAATGCGGCAATCTTATCTTCGCGTAGCGTAAACTGATAGCGGAGCTGCACCGGACTTCCCAGAAAGCCCCCGCTGACTTGTGCGGTGACGACTCTCTGCTCGCCCTCGGCCACCACGCTGCTAACTTCCGCGTGAGGTTGGTATTTCGCGATCGCTGCATCGATCCAGGCTTTGATCGCCTTCCCGCGATATTCGTGCTCCTCATCGAAGACGACCGCATCCTCAGCAAAGAGAGCGTTGAAGTGATCTGTTTTGCCGGTGTTGTGGGCTTGGAAAAAGGCAGCGATGGGTGTCGGTAATTCGGTATTCATCGGTTCGGATCGTCATCTGGTGAGTTGTTTATTCTGGGTTGCCGTGAACGCGAGCTGGTCCCACTTGGTTCGATGGGAGTCGTCTGTATGCACGGCGTTGGACGGTTTTGCTATCGTCACTGCCCGCACGGCTACTGGCCGGCCTCAAGGTCGCTCCAGCCTCCCCAACGCTGAGTCCAGCCATGAGTCTTCCAGCGGTAAACGAAATGGGTCGTAATGCTGAGAAGAGGCAGGCCGACTATCCAGTACCGAAAAAATCTAGTTCGGAAAAGCAAGGCTGTGCTTGCCACGAAAACGACCCACTTGATCACGCGGAAGAGAGGCGATTGGGCCCTCTTCGAGAAGGCCACCCGCAGCTCTCGTTTGATTACCTTCTGCACTTCCCGACCGGTGTTTCCAAACCACGAATAGAATGCTTAGTCATCGCGAAGACAAGGGACTAGCCATATAACGCTGCTGTTCTTCACGCTGACGAGACGCAATTAGGAAGCATGTGTCAGTGCCGGGGCGCCGCGCGCAACAATGGGATCCCTTGATCAGCTTGCTCGCGACCGCTGCGGCGTGGGCGCGAGACCTCCCCTTCGTCGGCCACATTGGTGCTTGCGCGCTCCAAAAGCGCCGGAAAGCTCTGCAAAGAGGAAGGGGTCCGCCCGCAAGCCAGTCACGCGGGGACAGTTATGCTGCTCTGTTCGCCTTAATGGCGCCTGCCGAACTCGAGACGATTGTCAAAAGGCTTTTGCATTGGCGAACTAATCCCCCGAAACTGACCTCAAGCCATGCGCATTCCACTTGCCTTCGGCCGAGGCTTTCACGAGATCGAGTGCCCCGACCACCACACCACTGTCATTGAACCGCGAGAAGGCCTTCCACTCGCCAACGAGAAAGCTGCCTTTCTTCACGCACTCGAGCACCCGATCGCGAGTCTACCGCTGCGTAAATATCTCCGCCCTAGCGATCGCGTGATGATCTCTTTCACGGATAATACCCGTGCCACTCCGAACGAACGTATCGTCCCCTGGCTTCTCGAAGCGCTTGGTGACCATCCCCGTGACCAGATAGTCCTCATCAACCAGCTAGGCACGCATCGCCCAAACACTCGCGCCGAGCTCGAGGAGATGCTCACCCGAGAGGTCGTCGCCAGCTACGAAGTCATCAACCACGATTGCGAGAACGACGCCGAACTCGTAACCGTCGGGGAGATGAACGACGGCACCCCCGCTACCGTCCATCGTCGCGTCGTGGAGGCCGATCTCCGCATTGTCACGGGCTTCATCGAGCCCCACTTCTTCGCCGGTTTTAGCGGAGGACCGAAGGGCATCATTCCAGGGTGCGCTGGACTGAAGACCATTCAGGCGAGTCACAACGTCCGCAACATCGGTCATCCCCAGGCGAGCTTTGGAATCACCGAGGGCAACCCGTTGTGGGAGGAACTTCTCCGCGTGGCGCTCTCAATTGGGCCATCCTTTCTCGTCAACGTCTCCCTCACTCATGACCGCCGGATCACCGGCGTTTACGCAGGTGATCTGCGCGAGGCGCATCGGCAAGGCTGCCGCGACGTTAAGGCCAAGGCGATGACGCCGACCCCGGAACCGTTCGACCTGGTTGTCACGACAAATAGCGGCCATCCACTCGATCGCAACCTCTACCAGGGTGTGAAAGGCATGAGTGCCGCCGCCCGCATCGTCAAGGAGAGGGGCACGATTATCCTCGTCTGCGAATGTGGCGATGGCGTGCCCAATGGCAGTCCCTTCGATCTCCTCCTCCGCGAGTCCTCCTCCCCTTCCGACATCCTCCTGAAACTTGTCACCCCTGGCTTTCGCCGTCCCGAGCAATGGCAAGCCCAGATTCAGGCCCTCGTCCAGCGCCGTGCCGAAGTCCTCGTCCATTCCCGTCTGCCCGACGATGTGCTCCGCGCCGTTCACCTCACTCCATGCCCGGACATCTCACAAGCCATCGCCGATCGCCTCGACCCCGACAGTCGCCTCGCGGTCATGCCGCAGGGACCGCTCACCATTCCCTACCTCGACGGTCACCTGGCATCGCATTAGGCAGAGTCGAGGCTTCAGCAGTCTTAAGATTGCCATTTTCGCCATTGTTCGTCCGGGAAATGAACTCGCGAACTTCGAGCTGCTGGCGGGCGCTTGACACGAGCCCCTACAACTCGTCTATCGGCTATGTAATTTTTCATACTGCCGAGGTCGGTTCACTGTCCTACGGAGCCGCGCTTTTACTCCGCGTGCACTCGGCCAAGAAAATCGCGCACGTAACCTACCACCTCAGCGAGGTGCGTTTCCAACAACCAATGGCCGCCGTCGAGAAGATGGAGTTCCGCGTCTGGCAGGTCGCGCAGATACGCACGGGCGGCGCCCTCCGGCATGTAGCCGTCCCGCGGTCCCCAAACGATCAGCGTGGGTGGGCGATGATCGCGTAGGTAACCCTGATACCGTGGGAACCAGGTCAAGTTCTCCTTGAGACCCGCAATCACATCGACGGCGATCTGGCGGCGCTGCGGCGTCATAAGCGACCAATGGAGCTTCCAGAGGTCGGGTGGAATGCGTTCGGCGAGCTCGGATCCGACGTCGTTAAGGAACTCATCCTTGAAGCCGTTCTCGCTGACTGCCTCAGCCAACTTGTTTTTGGCTGCACGGGTCGGGTTGCGGAAATACACTTGGAGCGGAGCGTACTTTGGGCCCAGTTCATCTTCGTAAATGTCGCCATTTTGGATGATCAACGCCGCGATGCGCTCCGGCCTGTTGATGGCAAGTCGTAAGCCGATCTGCGAGCCAAAGTCGTGGAGATAGAGCGCGAACCGCTCAACATTTAGCCGCATTGTCAACCGGTCGAGAAAGTCGGCGTAGCCGTCGAAGTCGTAAGAAAAGTTCTTCGGCGTGTCACTGTAGCCGCATCCCGGAAAGTCCGGTGCGATAAGACGCCAGCGGTCTGCAAGCATCGGCATGAAGTTACGGAACTCGTAGGACGAACAGGGATACCCATGGGGCAAGAGGACCGCCGGCGCAGAGGATTGGCCCGCCTCGCGGACAAAGACGCGCATGCCGCCCAAATCAACAAAACTGTGCCGCACGGCGTCGAAGTAGCTTGGCGTTCGCTGATTCATCTTGGTCCGGTCTCTGGTCAGGCCGTCTCGACTTAGATCCTACTATATGATTCGGGAGTGCCCTACTAGCGGTCGGGCAATCGTCTTCGATCCACAGATTGCGCAGACTTTCACCGATTCATAGATTTATCTGTCGCCAAACTGTGTTCATCTGTGAACCTATGTTCGAGTCTCAAGCAGCATCTTTAAACTACATTAGCTAATCAATGCATCTCGATCAAACTCGACCCATGCTGCAGAAGGTGCCTGGCTGGCTCCGCGCTGTTGTCGTCAGCGGCATCTTCACGGGACTAGTCCTCTTGGAATGGCGGCGACCCTTACGAAAGAAGACAAGCGAGCCGAAGTTGCGGCGCAACATTCGCAACATGGCCGTCGCAGGCACCAGCGCCGTGGCGGTGATTCTTACCAGCGCGCCGATCACGACCCCGTTAGCCAAATGGGTGCACCGCAGAAATTGCGGATTGGTCAAATGGTTGCGCCTGCCGTGCTGGCTCGAAGTGCCACTTGCTCTAGTCCTGCTTGATTACTCACTTTACCTCTGGCACGTCGCATTCCACAAAGTCCCGTTCCTATGGAGATTCCATCAGGTGCATCATGTGGACCTCGATATGGACGCCTCTACGGCAATCCGGTTCCACTTCGGGGAAATGGCCATATCCACGGGACTGCAAGCCTTTCAGATCCTGACCATCGGCGTCTCACCGCTCACGTTCTCGATTTGGAACATCTGGCTGACCTCGGAGGTGATCTTCCACCATTCAAATGTGGAGCTGCCATTCGCGTTGGAGCGATGGCTGTGCAAGGTCATCGTGACCCCGCGGATGCACGGGATCCATCACAGCCTTGTTCCCGAGGAATTAAACTCGAATTGGTCGAGCGGGCTGACACTTTGGGACCGCCTGCACGGGACCCTGCGGCTCGGCGTGCCGCAGAACCATCTTACCCTCGGTGTGGCCGCCTATCCTCACGCTAGCGAAGTTACTTACCCCAAGCTCCTGGAAATGCCCTTCGACGAGCAGCGTTATCCACCTTGGGTGCGGCCGGATGGCACGGTTCCCCAGCGCGATGAAAGCTGGATTCCCACGCCAACAGCCCTTGTTCCTGAGGCCGCAGAGGATTCGCCTGCAAACTCCGCGGCGACCCGGCGCATCTAAGCCTCACATTGTCGCCCCGATCCGATGCTGAAGCTGGTTTAGTCGGCGACCGATAGATTGTGGAGACACCGAAAAACTGCCGAACTTCACGGTTGCTCGCGTTAAGGTTGAGCTAAGCCGCGCAGAACACCATTTGATCAACCCCGGCGCGGGTCGCCTCCCTGTGAGGCGGACGGTTACACAGTTGACGACGAATGCTCGATCGTGTGACTATCGTGTCGAAACCCTCAAGATTACCAAGACGCTTTTCGCGCTGCCGCGAAAAGCCAAGAACCGCTATTTCCTCCCCCTATGAGTCTAAACGGGAAAGTGTCAATTGTAACCGGCGCGAGTTCCGGCATCGGTCGGGCCACCGCCTTCGCTCTGGCAAACCAAGGCGTTAAACAAGTTATCACCGCGCGAGCCGCCGACAAACTGGAGAGGTTGGCCAAGGAACTCCCGGGTGAATCGCTGGTTGTCCAGGCCGACAT